>CAWCEB010000060.1:0-12896 GCA_963794105.1 uncultured Actinomycetes bacterium
GTTCCGTGGTCCCCCAGGGCTCCAGCACCAGGTGACGGCGCAGGTAGACCATCGTCTCGCGGACGACCGCGGCGATCGGCAGGGCGAGGATCGCGCCGAGGAAGCCCGCCACCTCGGCCCCGACGAGCAGCGAGAAGATCACGAACAGCGGGTTGATTCGCAGCGTGTGCCCGAACACGTTGGGAGCGACGATGTGTCCCTCGATCTGCTGCAGCGCAAGGAAGAGAAGCCCGACCCAGAGCGCGGTCACCGGATCCTGGAACAGCGCCACCAGCAGCGGCGGCAGCGCGCCCAGGAACGGGCCCACGAACGGGATCATCTCCATCAGCCCGAAGAAGATCCCGAACGCGAACGCGTAGGTCTTGCCGTCCGGGAAGATCCCGAGCACGCCGAACAGGTACAGCCCGAGCGCCGCGCCGGCGCCCATCGCCACGCTGAACAGCAGCTGCCCGCGGACGTAGCCGGCCACGGCGCGCTGCACCCGCGTCGGGTAGTCGTCCTCCGGCGTACCGTCGCCCGGTGGCATCACGGATCGGACGAACTCGCCGATCCGTTCGCCGTAGATGAGCATGTAGATCGACAGGATGAAGACGAGGATCAGCGCGAAGCCGGCCGTCACCACCGTCTTCACGAGGTCGCCGCCGAAGGACACGATGTCGCTGGTCCCGCCGACGACCTTGTCCTGCAGCGTCTGCAGCGCAGTCTCCCCCTGGTCCTTGACCTTCAGGTTGACGCCCTTGTCGTCGAGCCAGTTCTGCAGGTCGGCGAGGTTCGCGTTCGCGTCGTCGATGATCCCCGGCACGTCGTGCTGGAAGCGCTGCGCCTGATCGGCGATCGGGTTCGCGGCGAGGTAGCCGACCGTCCCGAGGAAGCCGAAGAAGCCGAAGTAGACGGCTGCGACCGCCAGGCCGCGGTAGCGAAGGCCGCGCTGGAAGAACGTCACCAGCGGGTTGAGGATCAGCGCCACGATCCCCGCGGCGATGAAGATCAGCAGCACCGGGCCGGCGGCGCGCGCCACGACCCAGAGGGCAAGGACGCCGATCGGCAGCATGACCAGCTGGACCCAGCGCGGGACGACAACGGGCTTGGCCGCGACAGGCGGCGGCTCCCCCTCGAGCGGGTCGTGACCCTCGAATTCGCTGTCGACGTCAGCGTCGCTCACGGCTCTGCGCGAGAGTATGGCCCGTGGTGAAGATCCTCTTCGTGGGCGATGTCGTCGGCGGGCTCGGCCGGCGCACTCTGCTCGGCCTCCTGCCGAGGCTGCTCGCCGACCATGAGCCGACCTTCGTCGTGGTCAATGCGGAGAACGCGGCGGGCGGCCTGGGCATCACGCCGAAGATCGCCGACGAGCTCTTCGCCGCCGGCGTCGACGTGATCACGCTTGGCAACCATGCGTTCCATCGCCGTGAGATCTACCCGTACCTGGACGCCGGTCATCCGATCATCCGCCCCGCGAACTACCTCACGACGCAGCCCGGCCGCGGCTGGGTGGTGACCGAGCACGACGGTGCCCGCCTCGCGGTGGTGAACCTCAGCGGCAACGTGTTCCTGCGCGCGGGGCGCGTCGCGTTCCTCGAGATCGACCAGATCCTCGAGGAGCTGCGCGGCCAGGCCGACCACGTGCTCGTCGACTTCCATGCCGAGGCGACGAGCGAGAAGGTCGCGATGGGCTGGCACCTCGACGGCCGCGTCACCGCGGTCGTGGGCACGCACACCCATGTCCCGACGGCCGACGCGCGGGTGCTGCCAGGCGGCACCGCCTACATCTCGGACGTCGGCATGACCGGCCCGCGCGGCGGCGTCATCGGCGTGCGCAAGGAGCAGGCGATCGAGTCGCTGCGCACCCACATGAGCATCCGCTTCGAGACCTCCGAGGACGACCCCTGGCTCAACGCCGTCGTCATCACGTGTGCGCCGCAACCGCCTCGGGCTGCGGCGATCGAACAGGTGCTGGTGCGAGCAGCGCAAGCATGACCAGCGGGAAGAACCACGCGATGTAGAGGTAGAACCAGTGGGTCACGCCGAGCTGGAGCGCGATCAGGATCGCGGCGCACAGCGCGGCCAGGCCTGCGAGGTCGCGCCGGCGCGGGACGAACGCCAGCGCCACCGCGAGGAACGCGGCGAACGCCTGCCACACGTGCTGGGCCGAGGCGCCCAGGCCGCCCGGGTAGCCCCAGACCGAGAACGGTGAGCCGCGCGAGGACTGGAAGCCGATCGTGCGGTCCCAGACCGTGCTGAGGTCCTCGCCGTTGAGGACGAGCGGCGCGCAGACGACCAGCACGGTTGCAAGGAAGGCGAGCAGGAACGCCGTCAGCCGGCGCGGCGGGTGCATCGCCAGCACGGGGCCGAGCGCGAGCGGCGCGAACTTCGTCATCCCGGCCAGCGCGCCGAACACGCCGCGCGCGGGCGCGTTGGCCCCGGCGAGCACCGCGGCGAGCACGAGCGCGGGCACCAGCGCGTCGTTGGAGTTCGTGTTCAGCACGAACAGCGTGAACGGGTAGGCCGCCCACGCATAGGCCAGCGCGATTCCGAGGTCCGGCCCGCGCACGCGGCGGCCGATCAGGAACAGCAGGGCGCAGCACAGGAGGTCGAAGAGGACCGCGGCGCCGTGTGCCGCGGGCAGGTCGTTCCATGTCCCGTGCCAGGGCAGCGCCTGCTCGAACGGGACATAGGCGTCGTAGTTGACGGGCCCGTAGGTGTCGCCGTGCTGGTTGTCCTTCGGGAACTCGCCATAGAGGCGATCGCCCTTGATGAGCCGGTCTGCGCCGATCACGCCCGCGTAGCCGACGTCGATCACGTTCGAGTTCGTGACGTTCAGCCCGATCCGGAAGCCCATCAGGAAGATCAGCCCCACGGCCAGCCAGCCGGCGGGGACGTTGAGGTGCAGCCCGAGCGACCGGCCGCCGCCGCGGATGCCGGCCCACAGCATCCGCAGCAGCAGGTAGAGCAGCAGCGGATAGACCAGCGGGACGCTCATGCCGATCTGCGCGTCGTTGAAGTACGCCAGCGAGACGCTGAACGCCAGCAGCACGAGCAGGTCGAGGTTGCGGATCGACAGCGGGCGGCGCCAGCGCGCGAACGGCGCGAAGAACAGGATGCACAGCGGGATCCAGACCCAGGCGGAGTTGACCTTGCGCCCGAACGCACCGGAGTAGCCGCGGGCCATCGTCCACGCGACCTTGTAGCCCGTGTACTGCTCGATCGCCGCGCCGGTCGGGTCGTCGATGATGACCTGCGCGATCTCCTTCGGCGGCTTGTCGCGCGAGTAGTAGGAGACCTGCCAGCGCGTCGGGCCCTTGGTGAAGACGCCGGGGTAGGAGCCGGGGAACTTGCGCCGCTCGGCGATGATCTTCGGCAGCGCGTCGGCGATCTTCTGAACCTGGTCGCCGGTCAGCCGGTGGAACTGCGGCGGCTGGTCCATGCGTGGCGGCGGGACCGGCGTCTGCGCCTGGGCCGGCGCCGCCACGAGCAGAGCGAGGAGCAGCGCGCGCCTCAGCGCGCGAACGACCACAGCTTGTTCCCCACGAAGTTCAGCGGCGTCACCGCGACGATTGCCAGCGCCTGCGCGGGGAGCTTTGCGATGCTCGTCGTCTCGACGAGCAACGTCAGCACGGCGAGGCCGACGAGGAAGGCGACGAACGACACGACGAAGAAACGGGCGGCCTGGAACCCAGCGTGACCCTCGCCGGCGCCGAAGGTCCAGTGACGATTCCACCAGAAGTTGTTCAGCACCCCCCCGACCCACGCGCCGGTCGCCGCGCCGCGATAGTGCAGGCCGGCCTCGAGCAGAAGTCCGTAGATCGCCAGGTTCACCACGTAGCCGCTCGCCCCCACCACCCCGAAGCGCACGAGCTGGTACCAGTTGTGGCGGCGCCGCAGTCCGTGCCGCACGCGGCGGTGCATGGGCGCGGCAGTCATCGCTGGGGCCAATCTACCCCGAAGGCGGACGTACACAGGCCCGCGACGTCCTGGATGCCCCAGACGTGGCGCGGCGGAGCTTCGACGCCGCAGAAGAGCAGCGCGCCGAGCGAGTCGCTGTGATGCAGCGAGCCGTGGGAGCCGCCGCCGACGTGGTCGACGCCGCCCCAGTCGGGGAACTCGAAGCCCGGCGCCGCGCTCAGGAAGACGTCGCCCGAGGTCGGGCACGACAGCGCCGCCCAGCAGCGGCCCAGGACGTCGGGGTGGTCGGGGGTGACCAGCAGGCCGTCCTCGACGCGGGCGTGCGCGACGCCGAGGTCGCCCTCCAGCGACCAGGCGCCGCCGCGGGCGTCGCGGACATCGCCGCCCGGCGCGAAGCGCAGCTCGCCCCCAGGGCCGCGGAGCACACCCTCGTCGCCGTCGGCGTGAAGCACGTGCTCGACGCCTTCGAGCGCCAGCGCCTCGGTCACCAGGCGCGGCACCAGGGCATCGCGACCCTCGGGCACGAGCACGTAGATCTGCGCTGAGCGCGCCGAGGGGCACAGCGCGATCTCCGCCTCATCGAAGGCTGCGGCCGACGGGGCCAGCACGTGGAAGTCGCGGAACGCGGCCTCGAACTCGATCCGGCGCTCGATGAGCGCATGCGAGTGGTCGGCGACGACCACCAGCGCGTGCGTGTCCAGGAACGCGTCGATGCCTCCCGACGCGTGCGCCATGCGCTCGATCTGACGGTCGGCCGCCGCGATCGACGCGACCTGCGAGTCGGGGCCGAAGCGATGCGAGTGCGTGTCGTTGTCGGGCAGCGACAGCAGCAGGAAGTCGCAGAGGTCGTGCTCGAAGAGGTAGTTGCCCACGCAGCCGGCGTGCTGGTCGCGCAGGCCCGGCTTGCCCAGCGCCGACCGGCAGCCGGTGTCACGGCTGGCGAACACGTCGGCGTAGAACAGCTCCTGCGGGGCCCATCACCGGCCGGCGCAGCGCCATCCCGGCCAGACGCGTGAGCGCCGTGGCCTTCGACACCTGGTGCTCGTGGCGGCCGCGGTAGATCAGGAAGGTCGTGCCCGCGGTGCGCACGCCGGCGTCGTCGAGCACCTCGAAGATCGTCGGCGCCTCCGATGCGAGGTGCTCGGCGTTCATCGTGTAGACGAGGTCGGTGAGCTGCTGGGCGATGCCGAAGCGCCGCGCGGCGCGCATCGAGGAGCCGTATTCCACATAGCGGCGCTCGTCGCGCCAGAACCAGTTCATCGCGGGGATGCGGTGCACGTCCTGGCGCGCGCCGGTCGCGATCGTCGTGGCGCACACGGGCGTGACGGACGGGAACGCCGCGACGCAGTCCTCGACGAACGTCCCGCGCTCCATGACCTTCGCCAGCACCGGCGCCTGCCCGGTCTCGACGGCGCGGCGGACCATCGCCGGCTTCATGCCGTCGACGACCGCGAGGACGAGCTTCACCGCAGCACGCGCAGGCCGGCGTACTTCTCGCCGGAGCGCCGGCGACCGCCGAGGAGCAGCCAGGCGAGGAAGCCGACGGCGATGATCGAGAGCGGCGGCAGCAGCACCGCGACGATCGCCAGCAGGAGCGCGGCGCCCTCGCGCGTAGAGCGGTAGCGCGCCGGCCGCCTGCTCGTCCAGCCGCGCGCGCACGCGGCCGAAGAGGTCCCGCGCGGCCGCAGCGGCGATGACCGCGCACAGCACACCGAGCACCCATCCGATCACCGCGCTGTGGCCGTGGTCCTGCAGCGTCCCGGCGCCGAGCAGCCCGCCCATCACGAGGCCGGCCACCCACAGCCCGTACTCGGGGATCGAACCGCGCGGCGAGCACGGCCACGACGAACGCCGCCGTGACGGCGAGCAGCCAGCCGGGCGCCTCCAGGAACGCGTAGCCGGTGCCGTCGAAGTCGATCGTGGCGTCCGCCGCGGCGAGCCCGCCCGCGGCCAGTGCAGGCACGAACGGCCGCAGGCCACATGCCGTGCCGAGGCCGATCGCCGTGAGGATGTCGAGCAGGAACGTCAAATCTGACAACGAGAGGGGGCCTGGGTCGCCCGGCCATTTGGCCGTTCTCGCCACCCCTGTACCTTCCCCATGATGCCCGAAGGCCCGCCGACAGGCGGTCGCGCCCATCGCGACCTCGAGCGCTACGCCGGCCTCTTCGCCTCTCGTACCCGCGTCATGAAGTCCTCAGCGATGCGGGACCTCATGGCGATCACGGAGCGCCCCGAGGTCATCTCGCTGGCCGGCGGCCTGCCCGACACCAGCACGTTCCCGGCCGAGCGCCTGGCGGCGATCATGAGCCGCGTCGCTGCGGACAACAGCGCGAAGGCACTGCAGTACGCGCCGACGGAGGGCATGCGCGCGGTCGCCGAGTGCATCGCCGAAGTCATGGCCGAGGAGGACACGGTCGTCGACCCGGCCGACGTGCTCGTCACGACCGGCGGCCAGCAGGTCATCGACCTCGTCTGCAAGACGCTCATCGATCCCGGCGACGTGATCATCGCCGAGGCGCCGACCTACCCGGGCGCGGTCCCGGCGTTCACCGCCTACCAGGCGGACGTCGTGCAGATCGGGATGGACAGCGACGGCATGCGCATCGACGAGCTCGAGGAGGCGCTCGGGCGCCTGGAGCGCGAGGGGCGCCGCCCGAAGTTCATCTACACGATCCCGAACTTCCAGAACCCCGCCGGCGTGACCCTCTCGCTTCCGCGGCGCAAGCGGCTCGTCGAGGTCGCGCGCGAGCGCGAGCTGCTGGTGCTCGAGGACAACCCGTACGGACTGCTGCGCTACGAGGGCGACCCGCTGCCGACGCTTCGCTCGCTCGACGGCGGCGCGTTCGTGATCTACCTCGGCACGTTCTCGAAGATCCTCTCCCCTGGGATCCGGCTGGGCTGGGGGGTCGCGCCGCGGCCGGTGCACGAGAAGATGAACCTCGGCAAGCAGGAGAGCGACCTGTGCTCGTCCTCGCTGTCGCAGCTGTTCGTCACCCAGTACTTCAGCGAGGGCCGCTGGCAGGACTATGTGCTGTCGCTGTGCGACGTGTACCGCCGGCGGCGCGACACGATGCTCGACGCGCTCGCGGAGCACTTCCCCGCCGAGGCGACGTGGACGCATCCGCAGGGCGGCCTGTTCGTCTGGGCCACACTGCCCGACTACATCGACACGACCGACCTCCTCGCGCTGGCCCTGCAGTCCAACGTCGCGTTCGTGCCGGGCCGCGCCGCCTACCTCGACGGCCGCGGCGGCTCGTCGATGCGGCTGAACTTCTCGGGCGTCGACGAGCACGCGATCCGCGAAGGCGTCCGGCGCATCGGCGAGGTCGTGCGCGAACAGGTCGAGCTCTTCGGCACCCTCACCGGACAACGGGGTCAGACCCCGATGTCGCCCCCTGCGCCGGCGCCGGTGGACCAGGAGCTCGCGGACGTGCTGCATCTGCCGAAGCGCGACGAGCGCGAGCGGCGCGCGAAGTGAGCCGGGTCGCCGTCCTCAAAGGCGGGCGATCGCTCGAGCGCCAGGTCTCGCTGAAGTCCGGCGCGCGTGTGGAGGATGCGCTGGAACAGCTCGGCCACGAGGTGATCGCCATCGACGTCGGCCACGACCTGGTGACGCTGCTGCGCGAAGCCGCGCCCCGACGCCGCCTTCGTGTGCCTCCATGGCCGCGACGGCGAGGACGGCACGGTGCAGGAGCTGCTGGAGATCGTCGGCGTTCCCTACACCGGGAGCGGCGTGAGCGCGTGCATGCGCTGTGCCGACAAGGTCGTCGCCAAGCACGCGCTGCGCGACGCCGGCCTGCCGACGCCGGACTTCTTCGCCTTCAGCGAGACCGCGTTCAAGCAGCTCGGGGCCGCCGACACGCTTCCGGCGATCGAGGAGCGCCTCGGCTTCCCGGTGGTCGTGAAGCCGGCCGACCAGGGCAGTGCCCTGGGCATCCGGTTCGCGCCCGATGCCGCCGCGGTCCCGGCCGCGCTCGTCGCGGCGTTCTCGTACTCGCAGAAGGTGCTGCTCGAGCGCGCCGTCGACGGCCGCGAGCTGGCGGTCTCGATCCTCGGCGACCAGCCGCTGCCGATCGTCGAGGCGATTCCGCTCGGGGAGGACTTCTACGACTTCGAGGCGCGCTACGAGATCGGGCGCACCGAGTTCGTCTGCCCCGCCGACCTCGGCGAGGAGGTGACCCGGCGCGTGCAGGCGCTCGCGCTGGACGTCCATCGCCTGCTCGGCTGTCGCAGCCTGTCGCGCGTCGACCTGATGCTCGACGCCAACGGCCAGCCGTGGGTGCTGGAGGCCGACACCGTCCCGGGCATGACCGAGACGAGCCTGCTCCCGCAGGCCGCCGATGCCGCGGGCATCGACTTCGAGGCGCTCGTCGCGCGGATCCTCGCGGACGTTCAACCAATCGGTTGACAAACTGTTGTCGGGCGAGTACCTTCAACCATATGGTTGAAGATGCCGTGTTTCACGCACTCGCGCATCACGCGCGGCGCGACATGGTGGACCGCCTCGCCGGCGGGGAGCTCACCGTCGGCGAGCTGGCGGCGCCCCTGGCGATGTCGCTCGCCGCCGCGTCCAAGCACATCAAGGTCCTGGAGGGCGCCGGATTGGTCCAGCGCACGGTCGACGGACGGCGCCACGTCTGCCGCCTGGACGCCGCTCCGCTGGCGTCTGCGTCGGCATGGCTCAACCACTACGAGCGCTTCTGGACCAAGCGCCTCGATGCCCTGCAAACGATGTTCGAAGAGGAGGATTCATGACGACCATGACCGCCGTACGACTGCAGCGGACGATCCCTGCCCCACCCGAGCGCGTGTACCGCGCCTGGCTCGACCCGGCCGTCCTCGCACGGTGGATGGCGGTCGGATCGCGCGCCGTCACCCGCGCGGACGTCGACGAGCGCGTCGGCGGCCACCTTCGGATCTGGCAGGCGACGTCCGGCGGCGACGCCGGTGGCTTCGACGCCGAACTGCTCGAGCTGGTCCCCGATGAGCGGATCGTCCTGAAGTGGCGGTTCGTCGGGCCGGATCGGCAGTTCGATCCGGCGCACGACTCGCTGCTGAGCATCACGCTTCGCCCCGCCGGGGACGGCGGCACCGAGCTGATGCTCGTCCACGAGCGCCTCGAGGCATTCGCAGCAGCGATGCCGGAGGTCGCGGCGTACGTCGAGACCGGCTGGCAGCTGGCGCTCGACCAGCTGGCCGAGGCCGTCTAGCCCTCGGAGGCGAAGTCCTCCGGCGTGACCTCGTCGAGGAACTCCTTGAAGCGGTCGACGACCTCCTCGGTGTCCTCGACCTCGTGCTCGAACTCGATCGCCGACTCGGTGATGACCTCCTCGGCGGCGTAGATCGGAGCACCCGAGCGCACGGCCAGCGCAAGCGCGTCGGACGGCCGCGAGTCGATTTCCATCTCGCGGCCGTTCACCGCCAGCGTGATCGACGCGAAGAACGTGTTGTCGCGCAGCTCGGTCACCGCGACCTGCGTGCACTTGACGTCGAGCTCGCCGAGCATGTCGCACAGCAGGTCGTGCGTCATCGGACGCGGCGTCGACGCGCCCTGGAGCTTCATCAGGATTGCCGCGGCCTCGGGATGCCCGATCCAGATCGGCAGGAACTTGTTGGATTCGACCGTCTTGAGGAGCACGATCGGCTGCTTGCCGACCATGTCGAAGCTCACTCCGTAGATGACCATCTCCTGCACGACGGCTCCTCATTCGGGGGACCTGGGTTCTCAGTATAGGACCGCGTTTGCGGGCGGCTGAGGGCTTGCTTTGCAGCGAGGTTTCGACGCCGTGTCAGCCGGGTGATACCGTGCCAGACCCCGGCCATCGTTGACGCCGAAAGCCTGTCCCACAGATGTACCTCAGCACGGCTGACCACGGCGGCGATGCGCGCCACGCACCCCTGAGCGACCTCGAGGACGCCCGGTGAGCTGGCAACTCGTGATGGCGGCGAACTTCGTCATCGCCGCCGCGTACGCGGTGATCGCCTACCTGATCATCTCGGGGCTGCTCGCGACGGGTCAGCTGCGCACCAACCGCCTGGGTGTCGCGACCGCCCTCATCTTCGTCACGTCGGCGGGACACCACGCCCTCGAGGCGTTCCAGCTGCTGCTCCCGTCGCTCGGATCCGACACGAGCCACGGCCTCGCGCTGCGCCATGCGTGGGACTGGCACATGGTGGTGTGGGACCTCCTCACCGCGATTGTCGGTATCTATTACCTCTCGCTGCGGGGGTCACAGGCGGGCGCGCCGCGTGGTGCGCAGATGTTCGACGATCTCAAGGTCCGGGAGCGCCAGGCGCTCGAGATCAACGACAACATCGTGCAGGGCCTGACCGTCGCGAAGTACGCAATGAGCATCGGCGCCGAGGACCACAGCAAGCAGGCGATCGAGGACACCCTCGTTCGAGCCCGCGCGATCATCACCGACCTGCTCGGCGAGCCGGGATCATCGGTCGCGTTCGGGCCAGGCGACCTGCGCCGGACCACGCCCGCCGCCGTCGCGGACAAGCCGGAGCCGCCGCCGTCGTGAGGGAGCCGATCCGCGTGTTCCTGTGCGACGACGTTCCCGAGCTGCGGACGCTGCTGCGGTTCGCCCTGGAAGAGGACGCCGACGTGCGCGTCGTCGGCGAGGCGGGCGACGCCGCGACGGGCATCGAGCGCGTCAGCGAGCTGCAACCGGACGTCCTGCTCCTGGACCTTTCGATGCCCGGGCTCGACGGGCTCGAGGCCATCCCGCTGTTGAAGGTCGCCGCACCCCGCGTCGGCATCATCGTGTTCAGCGGCTTTGCGGCCGACCGGATGCGAGCGCCGGCGCTCGCCCTGGGCGCCGATCGCTACCTCGAGAAGGGCGAGCCGCTCGACGTCATTCGCGACGCCGTGCGCGAGGTGGCGCTGGCGGCCTAGCCGCCGATCGCAGGCGCCTTGTCCTGCGGGATGGTGACTCCGGCGGCGGCCGCGTCACCGACGATGCCGTCGAGGCCCTTCTTGATCGTGTCGAGCGTGCCGAAGTTGCCGCCCCGGAGCGCCGCGGCGAGGGACGCGATGCTCGGGATGATGGTGCCGACCTTCTGGGCGATCGGCCGTAGACGGTCGTCGGAGAGCGCTGCTCGGTTCATCTGTCTGAGCTCGTGCGCGATGAAAGCGGTCGCCGCCACCGCCTTCGCGATGGAGCGCTTGCGCTTCGGGGCGCCCTTCTTGAACGACCCTGCCTCATAGGGCTTGTAGATGTACCGGTGGAAGGCACCGTAGGCGAGCCCCCCGTGGAGGACGAACTTCGTCTTGGCGAAGTGGACGGCGGGGACGGTCTGCGTCACCGCCTGGCCCGAGCTGTTGGTCGTCGTGATCTCTTTGGTCTTGTCGCCGCAGCCCACGGCGCCGAGCGCGAGCACACCGCATGCGAGCGTGATCGCGAGCTGCCTCATGGGATCCACCGCTCGAGCACGACCGAAGCCGCGACCTGACCACCGGGGATGTCCCAGTACTCGCGCAGGAGCTCATCCTTGCGCATCTGGGCGACCTGCGCGAAGCCGTTGCGCTCGTAGAACCGGATCGCCCACTCGGCCGCGGCCCAGGTGCCGACGAGGAGCCGGCCGTGGGCGCGTCTGGCGAGGTGCTCGAGCAGCGCCCGGCCGACGCCGTCCCCCTGCGCGGCGGGATCGACGTACGCGTGGCGGATGAGCTGGACGTCACGGACGCGCTGGATGCCCATGACGCCGGCGAGCGCGCCGTCGCGCTCGGCGCCCCAGAAGGTCACGCCCGCCGCGATCTCGGCGTCGAGCTCCTGCGCGGACATGTACGGCTCGTGCCAGCGGTCGGCGGGGATCACACCCCGGTAGGCCTCGGCCGCGGCGTTGACGATGGCGAGGATCGCGAGCCGTTCGTCGTCCCGACAGCGCCGGATCACCACGAAGAGTCACCCACGCCGGCTTGCGCGGAGCGACTACGGGCCACGACGCGCTGTCGGGGGTGCGTGCCGGTCAGCGTCGGCAAGGCCGAGCATGATCCACACGTGACGGAAGTGCTCGACGTCCTGGCCGATGGCGTCGACTCCGAGCCCTGCCAATCCGCTCCAGATCGCCACGTCGGTCGGTCGGCGTCGCCCTCGCCACAGTGCGACGATCAATCCGACCAGCATCGCCAATGCGGGCAGCCCCATCGTCGACGCGACATTCAGAGGCGTGAAGTGCGCCCGATATGCAACGCCTCGGAAGCTTGCGGGATACGAGTCCGGTCCGGAGCCGAGCACCGGATGATCGACGAGCGTGTCGAACGACGTGCGCACCTCTTGCAGCCGGTCATTCTGCCCCTCATCGAGCGGGACAGTCACCTTCGTCGCGAAGGGCTTTGCGGGGTCCAGATTGACCCGCGTGACCGTGAGGCTCACGAGGGCGAACACCGCGAGGACGGCTGCGAGCGTCGCCGCACCGCGGGCGCGGCGGGTGCCGCGGCGGTGGGCCGCGCGGAGGATCAGCGCGAGGCCGAACCCGATGATCGCCCGCGAGAACGTGAACAGAACCGCGATGGTCACCGCGACCTGTCCCGCGCGTCGCCACGACCTGGGAATGCCGGCGTCCTCGCGCGACAGGAGAGCCGAGGCGAAGATGCAGAAGCTTCCAAGCAGCGGTGCGCTATAGAAGCCCGCCGACATGCGCGCGTAGGCGTCCGAGCGTGCGGCCAGCCATCCGTGGACAGAGACGTGTCGACGCCCGCGTAGAACAGGGCGAGGCCGACCACGACCTGAACGCCGGTGACCAGCGCCACAACGAGGATCGCCAGGACGATGGCCGATCGGCGCTCGGGCGCCCGTGCGAAATCGGAGGTCAGCACCGCAAGCGCCGAGAGCTCGGCCATGATGAGGACGCCCTCCACACCTGTGACGCGGTCAGCGGAGGCGAGCAGGGCGGATAGCGCGCCGAGCGCGAGGAACGCCAGCCCGAACCAGTGCACCGCACGCAGCCGGATCCTCGCGCGGACCCGGATCTGCTCCCAGCCCCACGCT
>CAWCEB010000061.1:0-3078 GCA_963794105.1 uncultured Actinomycetes bacterium
GGGCGACGGTACGAAGGCCGACGCCGTGTACCGCCTCGTGGCGCAGCTCGAGCACCAGGGCGTGCCGATCGACGGCGTGGGGCTGCAGGGCCATGTCGACACCGAACCCGTGCCCGGCTACGAGCGGAACATCGCCCGCTTCGCGCGGCTGGGGTTGCGGATCGAGCTGACGGAGATGGACGTGCGAACGAAGGCGGACGGCGCGGCGGAGCGCGGGGCCCAGGCAGCGCAGTACGAGCGGCTTGTCGGCGACTGCCCGCGGTGCACGCGATTCACCGTGTGGGGCCTGGACGATGCCGACTCGTGGGTGCCCGGCGCGTATCCGGGCTTCGGTCACGCGACGCTGCTCGACGCAGACCTGAGCCCGAAGCCGGCATTCGACGCGTTCCGCAGGGCGCTGCTGCGACGATAACCCGCGATGCGCGACGCGCTTCGCTACCGCTTCCTCTTCGAGCAGATGGTCCGCCGCGAGCTGCGGCGCAAGTACCAGGGGTCCGCGCTGGGCGTGGCCTGGTACGTCGTCAACCCGCTCGTGCTGATGGGCGCCTACTACCTCATGTTCGGCGTCGTCTTCAAGGTCGCCGAGCACGAGGACTATCCGCTCTTCCTGATGGTCGGGCTGGTCGTGTGGATCTTCTTCTCGCAGGCGCTGCTGAGCGCGGCGCCGGCGCTGCTGGACCAGGGCTCGCTGATCCGCAAGGCGCGCTTCCCGCGCGAGACGATCCCTGCAGCGGTGGTCACCGTGCAGGCCGTCACGTTCGTGAGCGTGCTGGCGGTCGTCGCCGTCGTGACGGTCGCGCTGCGCGGCGCCGGCTGGTCTCTGGTCCTGCTGCCCGTCCTGCTCGTGGCGCTGTTCGCGTTCGTGCTCGGCCTGTCGCTGCTGGTGAGCGTCCTGCACGCCTACTTCCGTGACGTCGCCCCGATCCTCGCGGCGGTGCTGCTGCCGTGGTTCTTCCTGTCGCCGATCTTCTTCACGCCCGACGACATCACGCACCGCGAGGCCGCGCGCACCGCGCTCGAATGGGGCAACCCGGTGGCGCCGTTCATCACGGCGGTCCGCGATGTCATCTGGGGCGGTGTGTGGCCGTCGGCGGCCACGGTGCTCTACGTCGTCGCCGCCGGAGCGCTCGCCCTCGCCGGGGGCACGGCCCTGTTCCGGCGGATGCAGGCCGAGCTGGCGGTGGTGATTTGACCTCGCGACCGCTTCGCGGTGCTGTGGGTCAGACCCTGACCTCGCGACCGGGCCGCGGTGCCGTGGGTGAGACCCTGACCTCGCGACCGGGCGAGATCGTGCTCGACCGCGCCTCACGGGCGTTCGACATCCGCGGCGACCGCGGGCGAACGCTGAAGGAGCTGCTGCTCGGGCGCGCCCACGCGGGCGGGCCGCCGCCCGTCCAGGCGCTGCGCGACGTCACGCTGCACATCGAGCCCGGCGAGACCGTCGGCATCGTGGGGCGCAACGGCGCCGGCAAGTCGTCGACGCTGCGCGCGCTCGCGGGCATCGTGCCACTGAACAGCGGCATCGCCGAGTGCGGCGGTCGCGTCGTGACGCTGCTCGAGCTCGGCGCCGGCTTCGGCCGCGACTTCGACGGCCGCGAGAACATCCTGCTCAACGGCGCGCTGCACGGCATGACGCGCGACGAGATCGAGGAGCAGATGGATGCGATCGTGGAGTTCAGCGAGCTCGGCGAGTTCATCGACGTGCCGGTCAAGACCTACTCGAGCGGCATGTTCGTGCGGCTCGGCTTCGCGATCGCCGCGCACCTCGCCGCTGACGTGATGCTGATCGACGAGGTCCTCGCGGTCGGCGACGAGGCGTTCCAGCGCAAGTGCGAGCAGCGGATCGCCGAGCGCGTGCAGGAGGGAGCGACGCTCGTGCTCGTCTCCCACGACGCGGCGCTGGTCGAGCGCACGTGCGAGCGCGTGGTCGTGCTCGACGGCGGCGCGGTCGCCTTCGACGGGCCGGCCGGCGACGGGATGGCCCACTACCACGAGATGATGGGGACGGTGACGGCATGAAGCCCGAGCAGGCGCTGGAGGAGGCGCGACGGCGCGCTGCCGCGCAGGACCCCGCGGCGACGAGCTCGAAGGCCTGACGATCGAGCCGACCGACCGCGTCGGACTGGAGCAGCTGATCGAGTGGGCGGTCGCCGAGCCCGACCCGGACAAGGTGCGCTCGACGCGCGCGCTCGGGGCGCCGATCACCGCGCTCAAGCGCGGGATGGTGCACCTGACGCGCCAGCAGACGGAGAGCTGCTCGCGCAGCAGGCGCGCTTCAACCTGCATCTGCTGACGCGCGTGGCGGAGCTCGAGGAGCGCATCAAGCGGCTCGAGGACAACCGCTGAACGTCTGGCAGGTCCTCTCCGGCGCGGGGCCGGTGGACGCCGTCTCGCGCCAGGCGCTCGCGTTCCGCGAGCGCTTCGCCGGTTGGGGCTGGGGCGGCCGCGACGTCGCCGCGTTCATCGACCCTCGGGCGAAGGGCTTCGAGCCGCTCAGGGCGCTGCAGCCGGCCAGCGGCGATGTGCTGCTAATCCACTACTCGGCCTACGCGCCGCGCCTGCGCGCGGTGCTCGATCTGCCCAACCGCAAGCTGCTGCTGTCGCACAACGTCACGCCGGCACGCTGGCTCTGGGACCACGACCCGCCGATCGCGCTTCAGTGCGAGCTGGGCCGCAGACAGCTCCCGGAGTACGCCGCTCGCTGCGACATCGCCGCCGGCGTGAGCGCGTTCAACGCCGCCGCGCTGGGCTCCCACGTCGTGATCCCCCCGATCCTCGACCTCGACTGGCTGAGAAGCGGACAAACGGGTCTGACACAAATGTGACCCCAATGTCACCCCCGGGACAAAGGGGTCTGACCCAAATGTCACCCCCCGGGTGCTGTTCGTCGGGCGGCTCGCGCCGCACAAGCGCCAGGACGAGCTGATCCGCGCGTTCGCGATTTACCGCCGCCGCCACGCGCCGGACGCGACGCTCACGCTGGTCGGCGGCCGCTCAACGACGCCTACCTGCGCGCGCTGCGGGAGCTCGGCGATCGCGCGGGCAACGTCCGCTTCGAGCACACGCTCAGCGAACGGG
>CAWCEB010000062.1:0-7174 GCA_963794105.1 uncultured Actinomycetes bacterium
GGCCTCACCTCGCGCGCAGCGTGGTGAGCATCCCGGACTCAGGGGACTGTCCCCTCAGTCCGGAGAGGGGGCGCGGCGGCGGGGCGCATCTCGGCGCAGCACGGCCGTGCGGGCCAGCAGCCGTTCCTCGGCGAGCGCGAGGAACTCGCGGGCGGCGGGCGACAGCTGGGCGCCGCGGCGCCACGCGAAGGCGAATGTGTCGTAGAGCGGTTCCGCGAACGGCGCCCAGCCGACGCTCGCGGGCAGGCGGTCGCCGAGGTTCCACAGGACGCCATGGGAGACGACCGTGTCCCCGTGGCCGAGGCTGACGAGCTCCAGCGCCGATTCGATGTCCTCGACGTCGATCTGCGGCTCGATCGTGACCCCCTCGCGCTGGGCGAGCTCGGCGAGCTGGCGGCGCGTCGGGTCCAGTGCGCCGTAGCTTGCATCGGGCAGCACCAGCGGCGCCTCGGCAACGTGGCGGATGTCGATCGGCCCGCGCAGCCGCGCCTTGTCGGTCGAGCAGTAGACGATCTCGTCGCGCGTGACCGGGCGCACGTCGAGCCCGCGGTCGTCGATCGGCAGGGCGACCATGCCGGCCTCCACCTCGCCTGAGCGCAGCGCCTGGACCACCTCGGCAGAGTTGAGGCCGAGCAGGCGGACGCGCACGTTGGGATGGCGCTCGCGGAAGTCGGCCACGATGTCCATACCCGGGTAGAAGCGCGCGTGGCCCCAGATCCCGAAGGCGGCCGTGCCGCCGCGCAGCTCGCGCACGGCGACGACGGACTCGCGCGCGGATTCGACCGCGTGCAGGACGCGCTCGGCGTGGGGGCGCAGCTCCCGGCCCGCCTCCGTCGGTTGCAGGCCGCGGCCGACGCGCGTGAAGAGCGCAACGCCGAGCTCGGACTCGAGCGCACGCACCTGCTCGCTCACCGACGGCTGCGCGAGATGCAAGGCTTCAGCGGCGGCGCTGAAGGAGCCGCGATCGAACGACGCGAGAAAGTATTCGAGCTGCTGCAAGTTCAAGGCGTTTCCTTTAGCTCATCCAGGAAAGTCAAGGCTACTCCAATTGTGCACAAAGTCCGATACTAGGAGCATGATTTCTCTCCTCATCGCAACGGTCGCCTTCGGTGGCGTCGGTGCACTGTCCACGAAGTACGGCGTCGACAGCCGTGTGGACGATGGCCGCCGCAACTGGTAGACGCCCCACATATGCACACCCTCGAGCCGACCGCCGGGGCGTGGCCCTGTGCCTCGTCTCGGCCTTCGGCTTTGGCTGTATGGCGATCTTCGCGAAGGACGCCTACAAGCAGCACCTCGGCATCACCGACCTTCTCGCGCTGCGTTTCGCGCTCGCCGCGGTGATCTTCTGGGGGATCGCGCACGTCCGCGGCATCTCGCTCCCTCCCCGCCGGACCGTCCTCGCCGGCCTCGCCCTCGGCGCCTTCGGGTACGCCGCCCAGTCCGGCCTCTACTTCGGCGCTGTCAAGCGGATGGACGCCTCGACGACGTCGCTCCTGCTCTATACGTACCCCGCGATCGTCTTCATCGCCGCACTTGCGATGCACCGCGAGCACGCCGACCGCCGGCGCCTCGGCGCGCTGGCGCTGGCGGTCGGCGGGACGGCCCTGCTGCTGCTCGGCGGGGGTGGCTCGGGCTCCTTCGAGACCGTCGGCGTCGTCATGGCGATCGCCGCCGCGGTCGCGTACTCGACCTACATCCTCGTCGCGGACACCGTGGTCGGGAAACTCGACCCGTTCCTGCTCGGCGCGCTCGTGGCCACCGGCGCGGCCACCACGTTCTGGATCACCGGCGCCGTCCACGGCGGGCTCGACGTCACGCTCTCGACACACGGCTGGCTCGACATCGCCGGGATCGTCCTGGTGTCGACCGTGCTCCCGGTCAGCACGTTCTTCCTCGGCCTCGAGCGGGTCGGCCCGTCGAGCGCGAGCATCCTGTCGTGCTTCGAGCCGGTCGTGACCGTGTCGCTGGCGATGGCGCTCTACGGCGAGCGGCTCGGCCCCGGCCAGCTCGCGGGCGGCGCGCTGGTTCTCGCCGCCGTCGTCCTGCTGCAGGCTAAGGTGCGGCCCAATGGCGCTGCCGCTGAAACCGCCCGTGCTGCCCCAGCTGGCACGCTCGCGCGCGACACTGCCTGACGGCGAGGGCTGGGCCTACGAGCCCAAGTACGACGGCTTTCGCTGCGTCGCGTTCGTCGACGGCGACGAGGTCGAACTGCAGTCGCGCAACGGCAAGACGCTGACGCGCTACTTCCCCGAGGTCGCCGCGGCGTTCCCGGCGGGGCGCTTCGTGTTCGACGGCGAGATCGTGGCGTCGTCGTTCGACACGCTGGGGCAGCGGATCCACCCCGCGAAGTCGCGGGTCGAGCGTCTCAGCGTCGAGACACCCGCGCGCTTCATCGCGTTCGACCTGCTCGCGCGCGACGACGAGGTGCTGGTCGAGCAGTCATATGACGAACGCCGCGCCGAGCTGGAGAAGGTCAAGGGGATCGAGCTGGCGCCGGTGGTCCGCACGGTCGCCGACGCGGAGCCGTGGCTGCAGACCGAGGAGGGCGTGATCGCCAAGCAGGCGGGCGAGCCCTACCGGCCGGGCGAGCGCGTGGGCATGGTGAAGATCAAGCGCGTGCGGACGGCCGACTGCGTCGTGGTCGGCTGGCGGCCCGGCAAGGCGGAGGGCACGCTCGGGGCGCTGATCCTCGGGATGTACGACGGTGAGCGCCTGCGCGAGGTCGGTCACTCCAGCGGGTTCACCGCCAAGGAGAAGCGCGAGCTGCCGGCGAAGCTCGCGCCGTTCGAAACGGGCGAGCGCGGCAGCGGCGAACCGTCGCGCTGGACGCAGGGGCGGGACCTGGAGTGGATCGCGCTGCGGCCCGAGCTCGTGGTCGAGATCACGTTCGACCACACGTCCGACGGGCGCATCCGCCACGGCGCGAAGGTGCAGCGCTGGCGCGAGGACAAGGCCCCGCACGAGTGCACCTACGATCAGCTCGACGACTGATCCGCGCCCGCCGGCGGCCCGAGCAGCGAGCTCGGTCATCGTCACTCCTTTGCGGTGGTCGATGGCGTGATGTGGCTGCCGCCGCCGCTGAGCATCCGGCGCGTGAGGCGCGGCGCGACGATGCGCGCCGCGGCCGCCAGGCCGTAGGCCCGCGGCACGTAGCGCTCGGCCTTGCCGCCCGGACCCGCCTCCCAGATCGCGTCGGCGACCTTCTCCGGCGTGGAGACGATCCAGCGCGTGCGCGGGTTGTCGACCAGCTCCTTCTGCGGGAAGCCCTCGGTCGAGACGAAACCCGGCAGGACGAGCCCGACATGGACGCCGTGCGACTTCTCCTCGAGATGCAGCGCGTCGGTCCAGCCGGCGACGGCGAACTTCGCCGCGGAGTACGCGCCAGAGTTGCCGCGCGCGACGCGGCCGGCGGTGCTCGCCACGTTCACGATCGAGCTCGGCGCGCTCGCCCGCAGCGCGGGCAGCAGCGCCTCGGTGAGGCGAACCGTGGCGTCGAAGTTCAGCTCCATGTGGCGCTGCACGTTGGCCCAGCCGGTCTCCGCGAAGCGCCCGCGCCAGGCGGCGCCGGCGTTGTTGACGAGCAGGTGCAGCTCGCCGCCCCCGACGCGCGTCGGCGACCGTTGCCGGCGCGTCGGCGTCCGTCAGATCGACCGCGACGACCTTCGCGCCGCCGCCGAGCTCGTCGGCGAGCGCCTTGAGGCGGTCCTCGCGGCGCGCGACGAGGATCAGCATGGCGCCGGGCTCGCGCGCGATGCGGCGGGCGGTGGCCTCGCCGATGCCGCTCGAAGCGCCGGTGACGAGCGCGATCATGCGCGCAGACTAATCGTCCTTTGCGCGCGCGGCTGGGCTGCACGCGCTTGGGCTCGCCGGGCTGCTTGGCGAAGTGCGGCGGCCACGGCGCGTCGCCGAGACCGCCGTCCTCGTCGCGCTGCGCGAGGTCCAGCAGCGAGTCGAGCGTGAAGCTCTTGTCGTCGATCGTCGGCGTACGGGTCGATGCCCGTGCGCAGGCGCTCGGCGACGGTGTCGGATCGTGAGGTCGGCGGCCTCGACGTCGGGGAGCTCGTCCCACGTCAACGCGCAGGAGGTGCGCGCGTCGGGGACCGGCCGGACGCTGTAGACCGAGGCGATGGTGTGGTCCTTGGCGTTCTGGTTGTAGTCCAGGAACACGCCCTCGCGCTCCTCCTTCCACCACTTCGACGTCGCCTTGCCGGGCAGCCGGCGCTCGACCTCGCGCGCGAACGCGAGCGCGGCGCGGCGGACCTCCGTGAAGGTCCAGCGCGGCTCGATGCGGACGTAGACGTGGATGCCGCGCGAGCCGCTGGTCTTCGGATAGCCGACGAGCTCGTGGTCGGTCAGGACCTCGTTCGCGCACATCGCGACCTCCCTGACCTGCGACCACGGGATGTCGGGCTGCGGGTCGAGGTCGATGCGCAGCTCGTCGGGATGGTCGAGGTCGCTGCGGCGGATCGGGTGGGGGTTGAAGTCGATGTTGCCCAGGTTCGCCGCCCAGACCAGGTGGGCGGCATCCACGGGGACGAGCTCCTCGGCCGTGCGGCCGCTCGGGAAGCTGATCGTTGCGGACTGGATCCACTCGGGGCGCTTGGGCGGCAGCCGCTTCTGGAAGAACGGCTCGCCGCCGATGCCCTCGACCCAGCGCTTGAGGACCGTCGGGCGTTCGCGGAGCCCGAGCAGGACGTGGTCGGCGAACTCGAGGTAGAACTCGGCCAGGTCGAGCTTCGTCACGCCGGCGTCGGGGAAGTAGGCCTTGCCCGGGCTCGAGACCTTCACCTCGATGCCGGCGGCCTCCAGCGTGGTGTAGTCACTCTTCGCCATGCGTCAGATCCTGGTCGCCCCCGACTCCTTCAAGGGTACGTTCCCCGCTCCTGCCGTCGCGGCCGCGATCGGCCGCGGGCTGGAGCGCGGCGGGCTTCCTGCCGCCGGATCTGTGCCCGGTCGCCGACGGCGGCGAGGGGACGATGGCGGCGCTGCTCATGACGCTGGGCGGCTCGACGGCCGGCGCCGCGGTGTCCGATCCGCTCGGCCGCGAGATACAGGCCGGGTTCGGGCTGATCGAGGATGGCGCGACCGCCGTGGTGGAGGTGGCCGAGGCGAGCGGGCTCGGGCGTGTGGCGGAGGGCGAGCGCGACGCCGAGGCGGCGTCGAGCCGCGGCACGGGCGAGCTGATCGTCGCGGCGGTGGAACACGGGGCGCAGGTCGTGCTGGTGGCGGCCGGCGGCAGCGCGACGACCGACGGCGGGCTGGGCGCGATCGAGGCGATCTCGGAGGCCGGCGGCCTGCGCGGCGCGCGGCTGGTCGTGCTGTGCGACGTGCGCACGGCGTTCCAGTGACGCGGTCGCGCGTGTTCGCCCCGCAGAAGGGCGCTGACGCGGCGGCCGTGCGGCGGCTGTCCCGGCGGCTCGACAAGCTCGGAGCGTCGTGGCCGCGCGACCCGCGCGGCGTGGCGATGACCGGCGCCGCGGGCGGGCTGGCCGGCGGGCTGTGGGCGGTCTTCGGCGCCGTGCTCGAGCCCGGCGCGCCGTTCGTCCTGGACGCCCTGGACTACGACGCGCGCATGCGCGCCGCCGCGGCCGTCATCGTCGGCGAGGGCCGGCTGGACGAGACGAGCCTCCAGGGCAAGGCGCTGGGCGAGGCTGCGACCCGCGCGCGCCAGGCCGGCGTGCCGTGCTTCGCGATCGTCGGCACCAACGCACTGGACCTCTTCGGCGCCCGCATCCTCGACCTGCAGCGCGTGCTCGAGGCGCCGACCCTCGAGGCGATCGAGGCCGCCGCGGCGAGCCTGGCGGACGTCCTGCCGACGCGGTGATCCGGACTGCGGGGACTGTCCCCCAGTCCGGGTAGGGTGCGCGGCGTGGCGGAGCGCGCGCGGCCCCAGCTGCATTTGCCTGGACCGAGGGGGCGGCGTGCCGTCGGTGATCGGCGCTGGGTCGTTCGGGACGGCCGTCGCGGTGCTGCTCGCCCGCGGCGGGTTCCGGACGACGCTGCAGGCGCGCACGGCCGAGCAGGCCGAGCGGCTGAACGCCGACCGCGAGAACCAGGTGTACCTGCCCGGCGTCGAGCTGCCGCGCGAGCTGCGGGTCGAGTCGGTGGCGGCCGGGATCGACCGCGCGGACTACGTGTTCCTCGGCGTCCCGTCGCGCGGCCTGGACGAGGTGATCGCGGGGCTGCCGAGCGCGGGCCTGCCGCGCGGGGCGGCGATCGTCTCGCTCGCCAAGGGCCTCGTCCCGCCGGATGGCATGGCACCGACCGTGATGCTCACCGAGCGCTTCGGCGCGACCCGCGTCGCGTGCATCGGCGGCCCCGCCCACGCGCGCGAGATGGTGCACGAGGGCGCCGGCCTGGTGGCGGCGGCGGCGGACCCCGCGCTGGCCGAGTCGCTCGCCGGCGTCTTCATCCGCGCCGGCGTCGTGTGCGAGCAGTCCGACGACCCGGTCGGCGTCGAGCTCGCGGGCGCGGCGAAGAACGCGGCGGCGCTTGCGGCCGGCGCGACCGAGGCCCAGGGGCTGAACGCGGCGGGCGCCGCGGCGGGCCACATCTTCGCCGAGGTCTGGCACTTCGCCGCCACGCGCGGCGGCGCGGCCGGAGTCGATGATCGGCCTCGCCGGCACCGGCGATCTCGTCGCGACCGCGCTCGCGCCGCAGTCGCGCAACCGGCGCGCTGGCGAGCTGCTCGCGCCAGGGCATCCCGACCGAGGAGATCCCGGAGCGCATCGGGCAGGCGGTCGAGGCGCTGGAGTCGGTGCCGCTGCTGGCGCGCGCGCTCGACCGATGCCGGCATCGACGCGCCTGTGACGAGCGGGCTGGCGCGGCTGATCGACGGCTCGCTCCCGCTCGACGACTGGGTCGAGCTGGTCCGCACGACCGTGCCGCTCCCGGCGAGGCGGCGCGTCGGCGTCCGCGTTCAGCCCGGGTTCTGGAAGCGCTTCTGGGCGCGCGTGCGGGGCTGGTTCTCAGGCTCCGGTTAGAGCGCCGCAGGCAAACAACTACACTCGTCTCTCGGGCGTCCAATGGAAGGGTCGGTAATGACCCAAGTCTGTTGCCCAAGCTGTCGGCTGCGCTTCACCCGTGCCGCCGCGGCATACCTCGTGGCCTGTCCCGAATGCGGTCGGCCACTTCATCCAGCTCCCAGCGCCGAGCGCGTCGTCGGATTCCG
>CAWCEB010000063.1:0-5549 GCA_963794105.1 uncultured Actinomycetes bacterium
GAGGCTCGTCTCGCGCGCGCGAAGAGGCGGGGCTCGCCGACGCGCTCGTGGCTCGGCGTCGCCCAGGCGTGCGCGCTGATGCCCGGGATGTCGCGCAACGGGATGACGCTCGCGGCCGCGCGGCTGCGCGGGTTCGGGCGCGAGGACGCCAACCAGCTCTCGCGCCACGTCGCGTTGCCGGTGATCGCCGGCGCGACCATGCTGAAAGGGACGCGGCTGGCGAAGCGCGGGCTGCCGCGCGAGCTGCGGCGGGCGTTCGCGCTGGGCGCGGGCGCGTCGTTCGCGTCGACGTTCGGCTCCACCTGGCTGATCCGGCACGTCGAGCGCGACCGCTCGCCCATGCCCTACGCGCTCTACCGCTGCGCCCTCGCGGGGGCGGTGGTCCGCCGTCTCTGGAAGCATCGGAGCTGATGAGCGACGCCTACTCCGCCGCCGGGGTCGACACCGCGCAGGCCGACCGCGGCGTGGACGCGCTGGTCGACGTGCTCAAGCGCATCGAGCCGGGACGGCCGCGGCCGGGTCGGTGCTCGCTGCCGCGCCACTACGCCGCCGTGCTGCGGATCACCGACACGCTCGGGATCGCGCTGTCGACCGACGGCGTCGGGTCGAAGCTGGTCGTCGCCGAGCAGGCCGACCGGCTCGAGACGTGGGCATCGACTGCATCGCGATGAACGTCAACGATGTCGTCTGCGTGGGCGCGGAGCCGCTCGCAGTGCTCGATTACCTCGCGGTCGAGCAGGCCGATCCGGGCGCGCTGGCGCGCATCGCCGAAGGCCTGAAGGTCGGCGCCGAGGCGGCGGGCGTCGAGATTCCCGGCGGCGAGCTCGCGATCATCCCCGAGCTGATCAGGGGCCATCCGTCACCGCACGGCTTCGACCTGTGCGCATCGTGCTTCGGCACGGTCGATCTCGACGCGATCGTCACCGGCGCCGCGTGCGCGCCCGGCGACGCGCTCATCGGCCTGCCGTCCTCCGGGCTGCATTCCAACGGCTACACGCTCGCCCGCCGCGTGCTGTCGAGCCGCTCGGCCTCGATGCCACCCCACCCGAGCTGGGCGGCGCGTCCGTCGCCGACGCGCTGCTGGAGCCCACCGTGATCTACGTGCGCGCGGCGCTGGAGCTGCTGCGCAGCGACGTGCCGGTCCACGGGCTCGCGCACATCACCGGCGGCGGGCTGCTGAACCTCACCCGCCTGAGTGACAGCGTTGGCTGGCGCGTCGACGCGCCGCTCCCCGTCCCGCCGGTCTGCGAGCTCATCGGCGCGCTCGGCGAGGTCGAGCGCTCGGAGCTGTGGGAGGTCTTCAACATGGGCATCCGGCTTCGTGTGCGCGGTGCCCGCCGAGCGCGCCGCTGACGCCGTCGCGCTCCTGGGCCGCCACCACCCGGGACGGCGCGGATCGGCGAGGTCACCGACCGCGCCGGCGTCGTCGAGGTGGACGGGCTCGAGCTGTCTTAACGGGCGCGCCACACGGCCCTCTGGTCGCCGCGGGTGTTAGATGCCATGTATGGCGCAGGAGCAGCAGCTTGCCACCGAGATCGCTGAGGTCGCACCAGAGGTCGATCAGGCGCGCCGTACGTCGATGGCAGCGGAGCGCACCTGGCTGGCATGGTGGCGCACCGCACTTGCCGCCACCGCCGGCGCGCTCGCCGTGGGCCGCCTTGCGCCGAACCTGCTCGACGTCGCCGCGTGGCCCTACGTCGTGCTCGGCTGCGGCTACGCCGCCCTGGCGGTCGGACTGCTGATCGTCGGCGCGCGACGCCAGCGCGACCTGGAGCGTGCGATGCGCACGGGCAACCACGTACCCCTGCGCTTCCGGACAGTCGGGCTCTTCACCGCCGGCGGCATCGGGCTTGCCGCCATCACTGTCGTGCTCGTGGTCGCGCAGACCTAGGCGGCCGCAGCCCGCTCCGCTCTCAGCCGATGGACGGACGGCGGGTACCCTCCAACCGGTGCCCCGCCCGCTCCCGCTGCTCGTCGCCGTCGCGCTGCTCTGCGCCGGCTGCGGCGAGGGGAAGGTCAGCAACGACGACGACGTTTCGCGCACCGCCGCGACACACGCGGTCGAGCGCTTCTTCGTCGCGATCCACGACGGTCGCGACACGGCGGCCTGCGCCCAGCTCCCCGGGCCTCAGCGCGGCGGCCTCGGGCGACTGTCGGCCGGGCGCGGCGGGCCGAGCACCTGCGAGGGCGCCCTGCGTACGCTGCGCGAGTTCGCGCCGGCCCGCGCGGCCGGCGCGCTCAAGTTCAGTCACGACATCGGGTTCAAGAGCGCACTCCCCCACCGCTCGAAGACCGCGGTCGACGACGTCAGCGTCGGCGGCCGCGAGTTCGGCTCCATCGGCCTGCGCCGCAACGGCGACACCTGGAGCGTCGCGATCGTCTGCGTGTGTCCCTAGACCGCTCGCGTCGCCTTCACGGGCGCACGAATGCAACACCGTGCGGCCTGCCGGCGTAGCTCAGCGTCTGAACGACGGCGTCGCCATGCTCGTGGTCGATGACCGCGACTCCTGCTCCGGGACCCTCGAACGCGGCGAACGTGAAATGCCCATTCGCGGACGTCCACTGGTGGCCGGCAACGGTGGTCGCTGCGCCGAGCGTGACGACGTGGCTGTCGAACGTCGTGGTGTCGATGACCGCCACCTGCGCCGGCGCGCCACGCAGGCCGACCGTGAGCAGCTTCTCGCTGGCCGAGAGCCGCAGCGTGTCTGGCATCGGGCCGAGTGGGATCGTGTCGGCGATCGCGTGGCGCTCGAGATCGACGACGTACAGCGCGTTGGCAGTGCGGCCGGAGACATAGGCCGTCCTGCCGTCGTGCGTGACCACCAGCTCGTGCGCCCTGGGCACCGTCATCGACCACAGCGGCTCGCCCGTGACCGGATCGAGCGCCGACAGCTCGTCCACGACCTCGTTCGCCACGTAGACCGTGTGGCCGTCCGGGGAGAACACGGCGGCGTGCGACCGCGCCGCCGGATTCGCGCTGGCATGCCACTCGCCGAGCAGCGTGTCGGTGCGCGTGTCGATGATCCCGACCTTGTTGGTTCCGAACACGCCGAAGGCGATCAGCTTGCCGCCGACGCTCGCATGGACGTGGTGCGGGCGCGGGCCCGTGAGGATCCGCTGGATCTCGCCCGGGTTGTCGGGGTCGACGACCGCGATGGCCGGCGGCGACCCGAACTCCTCCGAGACGTAGAGCTTGCCCCTCGCGTAGGCGAGGTCGCCCGGCTGCGAGCCGGCGCGCATGCCGATCGTCGCAACGGTGTCGCCGGTCGCCGCGTCGAAGCCGCGGATCGTGTCCGCGCCTCGGTTCGCCACCCACACGGTGCCGTTGATGTCCCGGTGCTCGACGGGGTCGTCCGCAGACGACGCCGAGATCGTCACGGCCGGGGCGGCAAGACCCGCGACGACGACGCCGAGGATCAGACGTTGCTTGATCATGGTCCCTCCTGATGCGGTTTGCGTTCGCTCGCCGGATGGACCGCCTCGGCCATGTGGACCCGCGCGTACGCGACCTCGGCTCGCTCGAGCGCTCGGCGCACGGCGGCTTCGCTGTCGCCCTCGAACCGAGAGAAGCACGACTCCTCGCCGGGCACGATCGTCGAACCCAGGTAGCGGACCGGCTCTCCTGCAAGCGCGAGGTCGCCGGCCGCATCGGCGAGCCGAAACGACGCCGCACGCAGCTCGTCCTGCGTCGCACCCGGCAGGTAGTGCTCGACGAGGAACTCGGTCAGCGACGGTTCATCCATCGCCGTCGACGCTAGGAAGCGGATGACCCGCGAACAACCGGGGATACCCCCGGGTTTACAGCTGCGTCCGCGAGTGGATGCCGAGCTTGCGGTAGACCTTCGAGAGGTTCCATTCCACCGTCTTGACGCTGAGGTGCAGCTCGGCCGCGACCTGCTTGTTGCTGCGTCCGAGGCGGACCAGCTCGGCGATCTGCTCCTCGGTCGCGGAGAGGTCGTGCTCGTAGGTGATGCGCCCGCCGATCCTGCCCGACTCGCGGCGCGCGCGCTGCGCCCACACCGGCGCGCCGAGCTCCTCGAACAGCTCGGCCGCCCGGCCGAGCGTCGCGCGCGCCGCCTGCTTGCGTCTCAGGCGCCGCTGCACCGTCCCGAGCGCGAGCAGCGAACGACCACGCTCGAGCGGACGCGGCACGGTCTCGCCGATCGCGACCGCCTCGCACAGCGCTGCCTCTGCACGCGCAAGATCGCCCTCGGCCGCGAGCAGGAGCCCGCGGTTGCGCGCGCCGGCGGCGAGCGACCAGCGGCGAGCGGGGGCGTCGAATGCCCCGAGCAACCGCGCCGCCTCGTCCACGCGCCCGAGTTGGGCAAGCGCCTCGACGCCATCGGACACCTGCTCGACGGGCTCTCTCAACCCGAGTGGCAGGATGCGTTCGATTGCCGGCTCGAGCCACGTCCATGCCGCGCCATAGTCCTCGAGCGAGAGCTCGAGCAGGCCGAGGCCGTATCGCGGCATCCGCCCGCCGCGGCCGACCTTCGCCGCAAGCGCGAGGGCATCCTCGAGCGCCTGCCGCGCGGCCGAGACGCGCCCCAGCGCACCCTCGACGGTTCCCAGAACGGACGCAGCGACGACCTCGATCGTCTCGCGTCCGCTCTGCACGGACAGCTCGACAGCCTCCCTCGCTGCGGCTTCGGCCCGCACCCAATGACCGGCGCTGAACTCGAGCAGGGCGAGGACGTGCAGTGGGTAGGCGACGCCCGCGTCGCCGACGCGACGGCCCCGGTCGCAGACGCGCTCGAGCAGCGCTCGGCCCTGCTCGGGTCGCTCGCCATCGATCAGCACCTCCGCGCAGATCATGGCCGCGCTCCCGTCCTCGCCCGCATCGATGGCCTCCGCCGGCTCGGACTCCTCGAGGCGGATCGCGCGCTGGATGCGGTCCTCGTCGACACCGCCTCCGCGCGTGGACACCCGGTGCTCGATGAGCGCGAGCGCGAGCGCGAGCGTCCGCCGGTCACCTGCGCGCTCGGCGAGCTCCGCAGCGGATCGCGCGCAGCTCTCGCACTCGTCGTAGCCGATGAACAGCCCGTAGCGGAACTTGGCGAGCGCGCAGAGGATCGTCGCGCGCAGTGCCGGGTCGTGCCCCGCCTCGCGCTCGGCCTCGCGCAACAGCTCCGCCGACCGCTCGATGTCGTCACCGACCACCGTCTCCCCCAGCCGGAGGAGCACCTCCGCGCGCTCGTGGCCGGCGCGCGCCTCCCCGAGTGCGGCGTCGAGCAGCGCACGTGCGCGGTCGGTGTTCCCGGTCGCGAACTCCGTGTCCGCCGCGGCCAGGCGGCGCCGGAGTCCGTCGGCCCGATCAGCCGCGGGTGTCAGCGCTGCCGCGCGCTCGAGCAGCTCGGCGCAACGCGGGTCGCGCCGCGGGCGCGAGCCTCGCCGGCGGCGGCCTCGAGCTCCGCTGCAACCCCGGCGTCGCGGTCCTGGGTCGCGAGCGCGAGATGCCGGGCGCGCTCCTCGCGCGTTGACGCGACTTCCGCCAGGCGGCGGTGCAGCTCGCGCCGGCGGATCGGAGGGGCCGTCGAGTAGTGGGTCGA
>CAWCEB010000064.1:0-24746 GCA_963794105.1 uncultured Actinomycetes bacterium
GGCCGCCGCAAGCTCGAACAGGGCGCGGCGTCCGCGCTGGTCGAGGTCGGCGCTTAGACGGCTATCGACGGCCCGGGGGCGCCGCGGAACAGCACGCGGTAGACGCCCGGGCCACCGAGTCGCGCGCTGTAGCGCCCACGCGCGCCGGTCGTCGTCCATGCGTACGTGACCCAGCGCCCGTTGACCTTGCGCTGAACGCGCAACCAGGCGCCGCGCTTGGCGGGGGTGATCGTCCCCGACAGGACGGTCCGACCGGTGCGTGCGGTGCCCGCCGGGGCGGTCGGTGCCGTTCCGCCGGTCGTCGGGTCGCCCTGCCCCGCACCGTCCGTGGCGGGCGTCGCCGGTGCGGTCGGCGTGGCGGTCTTCTTCTTCGCCGTGATCGACGTGTAGTACGCCCACGAGTCGTAGAGCCCGAAGCGGCGGCGCAGGTCTGCGCCCGTCACGTTCGTGCTCCCGCGCGTGCCGACCACCTGCGCGCGCACGACACGCGGCGAGAAGCCCCGCTGCAGCACCTTGATCGAGCGGAAGCGGCCCTTGACGAGCGCGCCGAGCCTGGCGCCCGCCTGCGCAAGCGTCATCCGGTACGGGCCCCAGCGGTGGCGCGGCGAGACGGAGTCGAACGGGTCATTGACGCCGCGCAGCCATGGGCGCGGGAGCGCGCCGGCGAACGAGTTCTCGACGTTCTCGGTCTTGCCGCCGCTGGTGGAGAAGAAGTAGGTGACGACAGGCTTGCCGCCGTAGGTCACGACCTCGCCCCTGGTGTTCCTCACCGCCGACTCGGTCGAGGGGAACTCCGCCGCGACGCCGCGGTACATCTGCGAGCGCGTGTCGGGGTAGGCGGTGAAGCCGTCGCCGGCGCTGCCGGCGTCGGTGGTGATCGCGTAGGAGCGCGCGACGACCGCCTGGGCCTCCAATGCCGCGGCGGGCCACGCCGCCGGCGACTCGGCGCTCACGACGCCGCGCACGTAGTCCTCGAGGCCGATCGCGTTGATCGCCGACACGCCGCTGAACAGGCCGGTACGGAACTCGAGCGCGCCGCGGTAGCTGCCGCTGCGCACACCGTTGCCGGCGAGGCCATTCAGGCGCAGCGGGCCGGCGCCGGTCACGCGCAGCGTGCCGTCGTACGTCGCGAGCTTCCTGCCCGCGGGGCTGCGCAGCGCGACGCTGTTGGCGCCTGCGCGCACGACCGAGTACGTCGTGGCGGGATCCAGCTTGCGGCCGCTTGCGTCATCCGCGCCCGTGAACGACGGCGCCGACGAGGACTGCAGCAGGACGCGCACCGTGGGGGCCGGCGAGACGGTCGCCATCGACGTTCCCTGGTAGTAGTGGGAGACGATCGTCTTGTAGTCGAACCCGTGCTGCGCGTAGCCGTCTGCGCCGTACTGGCTCAGCCCGATGCCGTGCCCGAACCCGGCGCCGCGGATGACGAAGGACGACTTCGCCTGCGCGGCCGCGGCCGGCGCGAGGCAGACGAGAGACTGCGGCGACGACGCGGCGCATGCGTGGGATCGAACCCAGCCGGGAAGCCAGGGTTGCGGTGCTAGCGTCAGGACGGATGGGCATGCGACAAGGTCAGAGTAGGTGAACGTGAGCTCAGCGCGGCGTGCCAGCGACGTGTTCGTCGAGTGCCTGGAGGCCGAAGGCGTGAAGTACGTGTTCGGCATCCCCGGCGAGGAGACCTTGGACCTCAACGAATCGCTGGCCAAGTCGTCGGTTGCGTTCATCCCTGTTCGACACGAGCAGGGCGGTGCCTACATGGCCGACATGTACGGGCGCCTCACCGGGCGCGCCGGCGTGTGCCTCGGCACGCTCGGGCCGGGCGCGCTGAACCTCGTCACCGCCGTCGCGGACGCCTACCTTGATCGCGCGCCGCTGGTGGCGCTGACGGGGCAGGCGGACCTCGAGCGGATGCACAAGGAGTCCCACCAGTACATCGACCTGGTCCGGATCCTTGAGCCGATCACGAAGTGGAACGCGCGCGTCAACTCCCCGGACATCATTCCCGAGGTCGTACGCAAGGCGTTCAAGGTCGCCGAGTCCGAGAAGCCGGGCGCAACGCATCTCGAGCTGCCCGAGGACGTGCTCGGCATGGACGTCGAGGGCCTCGAGCCGCTGCCGCGCCGCCGGCCGGTCAAGCCCGAGCCCAGCGCGCGCGAGCTGCTGAAGGCAGCCGACCTGATCCGCAACGCGATCAACCCCGTCGCACTCTGCGGCAACGGCGTCATCCGCGCGGGCGCCGCCCCGGCGCTGCGCGAGTTCTCGCGCGCGACGGGCATCGCGGTCGCCGAGACGTTCATGGGCAAGGGCGCGCTGGACTACGCGGACCCGCGCGCGCTGGGCACCGTCGGGCTGCAGTCGCGCGACTACGCGCTCGCGGGCTTCGAGGACGCCGATGTCGTCATCGCCATCGGCTACGACCTCGTCGAGCATGCCCCCAAGCACTGGAACCCGAAGCGCGACAAGAAGATCGTCGTCGTCGACTCGGAGCCGGCCGAGATCGACGAGTTCTTCACGCCCGAGGTCGAGCTCGTCGGCGACATCTACCACGTGATCACGCGGCTGGCCGAGGAATGCCGCGACGTCCCGCACTCCGGCGGCAGCCAGCGGCTGCGCGAGATCGTGCTCGGGCGCCTGGAGGCGGCCCGTGACGACGACGGCTTCCCGGTGCAGCCCCCGCGCGCGCTATGGGAGATCCGTCAGGCGCTCGGCCCGCAGGACATGCTGATCTCCGACGTCGGCCTGCACAAGCTGTGGATCGGGCGGATGTTCCCGGCGCACGAGCCGAACACGGTGCTGATCGCCAACGGCCTTGCCGGCATGGGCTTCGCGCTGCCGTGCGCGATCGCGGCCAAGCTCGTGCACCCCGACCGCCGCGTCGTGACGGTCAACGGCGACGGCGGCTTCATGATGAACGTCCAGGAGCTCGAGACCGCGAGCCGCCTGAAGACGCCGATCGTCAACGTCATCTGGGAGAACCAGCAGTTCGGTTCGATCGTCTGGAAGCAGGACAAGAAGTTCGGCGAGCACTTCGGCGTCGACTTCACCAACCCGGACTTCGTGAAGCTCGCCGAAGCCTTCGGCCTGCCGGCCTGGCGCTGCGAGTCGGCCGACGACTTCGGTGTGCGCCTGCGCCACGCGCTCACGCTGGACATGCCGTCGCTGATCGTGCTGCCGATCGACTACTCGATCGACGTCGCGATCAGCGAGGAGCTCGGCACCGAGACCGTCGCGACCTGACTGGTACCCGCTCCGGGTCGCAGACTGGACCTTTCTCGTGGGCCGAACCGCGCCTAGCGTGCGGGGTATGGCACATCCCTCCAAGCACATGAGCTCCCTCGACCAGGCCGCCTACGCCCACGGCGACCTCGACCCCAGGCTGCGCGAGCTGATCCGCGTGCGCGCCTCGCAGCTCAACGGCTGCGCGTACTGCCTGTCGGTGCACAACGAGGACGCGCGCAGCGCGGGCGAGGACCAGTACCGCCTCGATGTCCTGGCCGGCTGGCGTGAGGCCGGTGACCTGTACGACGAGCGTGAGCGCGCTGCGCTGGCGCTCGTCGAGGCGATCACGCTGATGCGCGACCCCGGCGCGTCCTACGACGCCGCGGCGCAGCTGTTCACCGCCGACGAGCTCGACGGCGTGCTCTGGCAGGCGATCGCGATCAACGCCTGGAACCGCCAGGCGGTGGCCACGCACACCCGTCCGGAGTCGCTGCATGGCTCAAGCACGGGGAATTCGCTGCCGACCTAACGTGCATGGCAGGTCCCTCCGCCACGACTCAGGGCAGCCTGAGCGATGACCGCTTTCGCGCGCTCGTCGAGGACCTGCCCGCGGTCACCTACATCGCGGACTTCGTCGGCGCGTTCACCCTGCGCTACGTGAGTCCACAGATCGAGCAGTCCTTCGGGTACTCGCCGGAGCGCTGGATCAAGGACGAGATGGCGTGGGTCGAAGCGCTGCACCCCGCCGATCGCGACCGGATCGTCGCCGAGGCCGAGGCGTGCATCGCCGCCGTGCTGCCGTTCGACTTCGAGTACCGGCTGATCACGGCCGACGGCCGCGAGCGCTGGGTCTGGGAGAAGACCGCGATCCAGCGCGATCAGGATGGCCGCCCCGTGGCGGTCAACGGCGTGATGATCGACGTCACGGACCTGCGCATGGCGCAGGAGGCGCTGTTGCACGAGGCCGAGCGCCGGTCGCGTGAGCGCCAGCACTACGAGACCGCGTTGCGCCGGCAGGCCGACGAGCACCGCCACCACGCCCTGCACGACGACCTGACCGGCCTGCCGAACCGCCGGTCCCTGTACGAGCGGCTCGACGCCGAGATGGCGGCCGCCGGCCCCGATGACGGGTTCTCGCTGCTGCTGGTGGACCTCGACCGCTTCAAGGAGGTCAACGACGTCCTCGGCCACCAGAGCGGCGACGACCTGCTCTGCCAGGTCGCCGCGCGGTTCGCCGGCGAGGTGCGCACCGCGGACCTGCTGGCGCGGCTCGGCGGCGACGAGTTCGCGGTCCTCGTCGGGGGCAGCCGCGGCGCGGAGGCCGGCCTGGAGCTCGCACGCCGGCTCAGCGGCGTGCTCTGCCAGGAGTTCATCCTCAGCGGCGTCCCCGTCCATGTCGAGGCGTCGATCGGCATCGCCCGCTACCCGGTCGACGGCCGTGACGCGACCGCGCTGCTGCGCTGCGCGGACTCCGCGATGTACGCGGCGAAGGACCTGAGCACCGAGCTCGAGCTGTTCGACGGCAAGCGCGACCACCACAGCCCGACGCGCCTCAAGCGACTCGGCGAGTTGCGGCAGGCCCTCGATCGTGACGAGCTGCTCCTGCACTACCAGCCCAAGCTGCGGCTCGAGAACCGGACGATCCCGGGCGTCGAGGCGCTCGTGCGCTGGATGCATCCCCAGCAGGGACTGCTGCTGCCGGGGGAGTTCGTCCCGCTGGCAGAGCAGACGGGCCTCATCAAGCCGCTGACGAGCTTCGTGCTGCGCCGCGCGCTCGAGCAGGTCGGCGCCTGGCAGCGCGACGGCTACGACCTCTCGATCGCCGTGAACGTGTCCGAGCGCAGCCTGCTCGATCCCGACTTCCCCGGCGAGGTGGCTCGGCTGCTGAGCGACGCCGGCGTCGCGCCCACCCGCCTGGAGCTCGAGATCACGGAAGGCACGATCATGGCCGACCCGGTCCGCGCGGCCGCGGTGCTCCGCCGCCTCGACACCCTCGGGGTCGCGCTGTCGCTGGACGACTTCGGGACGGGCTACTCGTCGCTGAGCCGCCTGCGCGAGCTTCCGATCAGCGAGATCAAGATCGACCGCTCGTTCTCGGCGCACATCGAGACCGACGAGCGCGACATGGCGATCATGCGCTCGACAATCGAGCTCGGCCACAACCTCGGCTGCTCCGTCGTGGCGGAGGGGCTGGAGACGGCCGAGGCGCTGGAGCGGGTCACGTCGCTGGGCTGCGACACCGGGCAGGGCTTCCACATCGCGCGCCCGCTCGACGCCGAGGCCATCACCGCCTGGCTCGCCGATCGACAGGGGTAGCATCGGCCGTATGGCCATCGCTACTTCTGAGCAGTCCGTCGTCGACTCCGTCCCACACCAGCTCTACATCGGCGGCGAGTGGCGCGACGGCTCCGAGGGCACGCTCGCGGTCGAGGATCCGGCAACCGGCGAGACGCTCGCCGAGGTCGCCGACGCGAGCCCCGAGGACGCCGACGCCGCGCTGCAGGCCGCGACCGACGCCTTCAAGGACTTCCGCAACATGGCGCCGCGTGAACGCGGCGACATCCTACGCCGCGCCTACGAGCTGATCATGGAGCGCCAGGACGACCTGGCGCTGCTCATGACGCTCGAGATGGGCAAGCCGGTCGCCGAGTCCAGGGCCGAGATCGTCTACGCCGCCAACTTCTTTCGCTGGTACAGCGAGGAGGCGGTGCGGATCAACGGCCGCTTCACCATCAACGAGAACGGCAAGGGCCGGGTGCTGACGCTCAAGCAGCCGATCGGCCCGTGCGTGTTCATCACGCCGTGGAACTTCCCGCTGGCGATGGGCACGCGCAAGGTCGGGCCCGCGATCGCAGCCGGGTGCACGATGGTCGTCAAGCCGGCCAAGCAGACGCCGCTGTCGATGCTCGCGATGGCGCAGATCCTCGAGGAGGCCGGGCTGCCCGGCGGCGTGTGCAACGTCATCACGGCGAAGAGCTCGGGCTCCGTCATGGAGCCGCTGATCACCGATCCGCGCACGCGCAAGCTGTCGTTCACGGGCTCCACCGAAGTTGGGCGCACGCTGATCAAGCAGTCCGCGGAGCAGATCCTCAAGGTGTCGATGGAGCTGGGCGGCAACGCGCCGTTCCTCGTCTTCGAGGACGCCGATCTCGACCTGGCGGTCGAGGGCGCGATGCTGGCGAAGATGCGCAATACCGGCGAGGCGTGCACCAGCGCCAATCGCTTCCACGTGCACGAGGCCGTCGCTTCCGAGTTCGCCGAGCGCATGGCGGAGCGGATGGGCGCACTGAAGGTCGGCCGCGGGACCGAGGACGGCGTCCAGGTCGGCCCGCTGATCGACGACGCGCAGCGCGGCAAGGTCGAGGAGCTCGTCGAGGACGCGCGCTCCAAGGGCGCGAAGGTCGTCGTCGGCGGCGAGCGCAGCGACGGCGCAGGCTACTTCTACAAGCCGACCGTGCTCGGCGACATCCCCGACGGCGCGCGCGTGCTCAGTGAGGAGATCTTCGGGCCGGTCGCACCCGTCAAGGGCTTCCAGTCCGAGGACGAGGCGATCGCGGCCGCCAACGACACCGAGTACGGGCTCGTCGCCTACGTCTTCACGCGCGACATCAACCGAGCGTTCCGCGTGATCGAGGAGCTCGACACCGGGATGATCGGCTTCAATCAGGGAATGGTCTCCAACGCCGGCGCGCCGTTCGGCGGTGTCAAGCAGTCGGGCTTCGGCCGCGAGGGCGGACCCGAGGGCATGGACGAGTACCTGGAGACCAAGTACGTCGCGCTGAACCTCGGGACGGAGCCGGTCAACCCCTGAGCCCCACCGTCCACTCGGCGCTGCCCGAGGCGCTTGCGCAGCCAGCAGATGCGGTCCTGCGCGGTGCCGGGATCCAACACGTCGCGCACGGCGAGGACGATCACGTGCGTGCGGCGACCGAGGCGGCGGGTGACGGCGACGCGATCGCCTTCATCGGGCCGTTCCGGTCGCGTGCCGTCGCAGAGGCGATCGAGGCGACCGCGCCTGCGGGCCTGCTGCTGCTCGCCCCGGTGGCCACTTGGGCGGGCGTCACGCGCGACGACGAGCCGGGCTGCGAGGACCATCCTGCCGACCACCGCGGCACGGTGCTGCGCATGGTTGCGCGCGACACCGAGGTGGCGCGGCGCCTGGCGGCGCATGCACGCGAGCACGGCCCCGCGTGGGTCGTCGCGGGCAGCGGTGAGTACGGGGCGCAGCTCGACGGCCAGCTGCGGCTCGTGGGCCTGCCGCGCGCGATGTATCCCGACGAGGCGGCGTTCGCGCTGCTCGCCGGTGCCGCGGACGAGCCGGGCATGGAGCGTGCCCGGGAGACCGACCTGCCCGTGATCGCGTTCGACGGCATCCAGGGGCTCGATCTCGGCGGCGATCGCGACGTGCACGTCGCGCTGCCCTTCGCAGGCGATCCGACGCACGGGGTGGAGGCCGCGCGGGCGGCGCGGCTCGTGGCCGGCGCGCTTGCCGGTGGCGCCGCGACGCGCGCCGACGTGATCGCAGCCTGTCGCGCGGCCGGTCACTTCGACGAGCACGGTGACCCGACCGACCCGCCGGTGTGGCTGTGGCGCGCGGCTGCGGACTGGTCCCTGCGGCCCGACCGGCCGCTGTAGGACTACGCTCGCAGGCGTGCCGACGTTCATCGATCTCTCGGCGCCGATCGCGCAGGGTCCCGCGGAGCTCCCGGACGCGCTGCGCACGGACATCGCCTACCGCGATCACGCGCAGGGCGCGCAGGACATCGAGGCGCTGCTCGGTGTGCCGGGGCGGCTCCTGCGCGACGGCGAGGGGTGGGCCGTCGAGACGCTCACCAACTTCGGGACGCACAACTCGACGCACGTCGATGCGCCATGGCACTACAACTCGACCGTCGCGGGCGAGCGGGCGCAGACGATCGATGAGCTGCCGCTGGAGTGGTTCCACGGGCCCGGCGTCGTCCTGGACATGACCGCCAAGGCGGACGGCGACCCGATGACGGCGCACGAGGCACAGGCGGCGCTCGCCGCCGCCGGGCACGAGCTGGCGCCGCGCGACATCGTGCTCGTCCACACCGGCCGCGACGCCTTCTACGCGGAGCCGGACTACATGGCGCGCGGGCCCGGCGTCACCTTTGAGGCGACGCGGTGGTTGTACGAGCAGGGTGTACGTGTCATGGGGATAGATGCCTGGGGATGGGACGCCCCGCTGCACCTGCAGGCGCAGGAGGCCGTCGCGCGCGATGAGCCCGGGATCTTCTGGGCCGCGCACCAGGCCGACCTGCCCTACTGCCAGATCGAGCGCCTGTTCAACCTCTCCGCCCTGCCGGCCACGGGCTTCACCGTCTCCTGCTTCCCGCTGAAGATCGTCGGTGGCAGTGCAGGGCCGACGCGCGCCGTCGCCATCGTCCCGTAGATGCTGCGCACGATGATGGCACTGGTCGCGGTGGCGGCGGTCGTCGTCGCGGTCTCCTGGCTGCCCCGATCGCGCGCGCAGCCGGAGGCGGCCCCGGCGGCTCCGGCGGGCGCCGTCGCGCTGAGCGGGCCGTGGACGGTCCGCGTCGGCGTTGTCGCCAAGGGCGCCCGGGCGCGCGAGGTCAGCCTGCCCTACGTCGTCAACGCCACCGGGTTCACCGGCCGCCGCGGCCTCGTCAGCTTCCAGGGGTCGGTTGCGTGGTACCGCAAGCGCTTCTCCGTCCCGAAGGACGGGCCCTACGTGCTGCGCTTCGAATCGGTCCAGCACCGGGCGACGGTGTGGATCGACGGACACCTGCGACGGCGCCATACCGGTGCGTACCTCCCCTTCGAGGTCCGTGCGAAGCTGAAGGCGGGCCGCATGCACACGCTCCTGGTGCGCGCCGACTACCGCGACCCGATCGCGATGAAGCGCGCCGGCTGGCATCGCTCGTGGTTCAACTTCGGCGGGATCAACCGGAAGGTGACCCTGCGCCCAGCGGGTTCGAGCGACATCGTCTCTCCGGGCATCAACACCCACCTGACCGCCGACGGCGACGCGATCGTCGACGTGTGGGCCAGGATCCGCAACCGTGTCGCCACGCGCTCGATCGCCCTGCGGGGATCGCTCGGGCAGACGCCGCTGGCCTTCGCGCCGGTCACAGTCCCGTCCGGTCACGAGCGAACCGTGCGCTCGCAGGTCCGCGTGACCGATCCGCGGCTCTGGGCCCCCGGCCACCCCGCGCTCTACGACCTCCAGCTCGACGTCGCCGGCGAAGCGACGTGGAACGCTCGCGTCGGGCTGCGCGAGATCCGGCGAAAGGGCTCGGTGCTGGTGCTGAACGGGCAGCGCCTGCGGCTGCGCGGTGCATCGATCCAGGAGGACGCGCCGGGCCAGGGCGACGCGCTGACCGGCCCTGCCATGGACCGCATCGTCGCGCGGCTGCAACGGATCCACGCCAACGCGACACGTGCCCAGCACCCGCTCAACCCCGAGCTGCTCGATCGACTCGACGCGGCCGGCATCCTGGTCTGGCAGGAGGTCGGGCCGGTCGACTCCCCGGGCAACTGGACGGCGCGGACGGCGCACATGCGCGCGATCGCGCGCGATCGCGTCCGGACGTCCGTGGCGCAGCTCCAGACGCACCCGTCGATCGTCGCCTGGAACCTGGGCAACGAGGTTGCCGGGCAGGGCCATTCCGGCGGGCAGGCGGCATTCATCGACGACATGGCGCGCGAGCTCCGGCGCGCCGATCCCGGACAGCTGATCGCACTCGACGTCTGGGGACCGCACGCGCCGCACCGCGCCGGCCGGATGTACCAGCACATCGACGTCCTCGGCCTCACGAACTACACGGGCTGGTACGACCACACCTACGCGTCGCAGGGGAGCATCGCGCGTGTCATCCGCGCGAACATCGCTTCGCTTCGCCGCGTGTTCCCTCACCGCGCGATCGTCGTCTCGGAGTTCGGCGCCGAGGCCAACGGGGGCAACCCGACCTGGCGACCGGGCGGCTATGCCTTCCAGGCCCGCCTGCTCGCGACGCACCTACGCACGTACGCGAGCATCCCGTCACTGAGCGGGATGCTGGTCTGGGCGCTCGACGACTTCGCGGTCACGCCGTTGTTCTTCGGCGGCTCGATCAACCACATCGCGCCTGATATCCGGCTCGTGCGCGGGCTCAACCAGAAGGGCCTGTTCACGTACCGCGGCCGGCCGAAGCCGGCCGCCGCCGTGGTGACGCGGGCGTTCGCCCGACGCTAACCGATGTTGCCCGCGGCGATCTTGCGCATGTCGATCGCCTCGTCGAAGGTCTTGGCGTCGACGCCCTTGTCGAGCGCGACCTCGCGAAGCATCCGGCCGGACTCGGACGCCTCCTTGACGATCTCCGCCGCCTTGTCGTAGCCGATGTATGGGTTCAGCGCGGTGGCGACGGCGAGCGTCGAACCCGCGCTGCGCTTGGTCCCCTCCCGGTTGACCTCGATGCCGTCGACGCACTTCTCGGCGAACGCGACGGCGGTCGTCGACAGCAGATGGATGGAGGCGAGCAGGTTGCGCGCGATCAGCGGAATCCGGACGTTGAGCTCGAATTGGCCCTGCATGCCGCCGATCGTGATCGCGGTGTCGTTGCCGATCACCTGGGCGCTGACCTGCAGCACGACCTCCGGCATCACCGGGTTGACCTTGCCGGGCATGATCGATGAGCCCTTCTGCAGCTCGGGCAGGTAGATCTCGCCGATGCCGGCGCGCGGCCCCGAACCCATCAGCGCGAGGTCGTTGGCGATCTTGGTCAACGAGACCGCGATCACCTTGAGCGCGCCCGACAGCTCGACGAGCGCGTCGCGGTTGCCCTGCGCCTCGAACGGGTCGGCCGGCGCCTCGATCTTCAGCTTCGCCTCGCGGCTCAGGAGCCGCCGGACGCCCGCGGCGAACTTCGGATGCGTATTCAGGCCCGTGCCCGTGGCGGTGCCGCCGAGCGGGATCTGGCGCACGTGGTCGAGCGCGGCCTCGACGCGCTCCTGCCCGAGCCGCACCTGGGCGGCGTAGCCGGCGAACTCCTGGCCGAGCGTCACCGGCACGGCGTCCATCAGATGGGTGCGGCCCGACTTCACGACGTTCTTGAACTTGCGCGCCTTGCGATCGAACGACTTCTCCAGCTGCTTGAGCGCGGGCAGGAGCGTGTGCGTCGCCTCGTCCAGGGCGGCCAGGTGGACCGCCGAGGGGAACACGTCGTTGGAGGACTGGCCCATGTTCACGTGATCGTTGGGATGGGCGCCCTCGGTCAGCGTGGCGATGACCTCGTTGGCGTTCATGTTCGATGACGTGCCAGAGCCGGTCTGGAAGACGTCGATCGGGAACTGGTCGTCGTGGTTGCCGGCGGCGACCTCGTCGGCCGCTGCGGAGATGCGCTTCGCGAGTTTGGGGTCGAGCAGTCCGAGCTCGCCGTTCACCCGCGCGGCCGCACCCTTGATGCGGCCGAGCCAGTGCACGACGGAGACAGGGACGGGTTCACCGGAGATGGGGAAGTTTGCGACCGCCTTGGCGGTCTCACCGCCGTAGAGCTTCTTCTTGGCCATGGCTTCAACCTATCTCAGCCACAGAAGGCGGCGAGCTCCCGTGCGAGCCCGACCGGGTCGTCATAGGCAAGCAGGTAGCCGGTGCCGGGCAGGACGCGCAGCTGGCCGTGGGGCAGCAGGTCCAGCGCCTCTTCGGCGCCGAGCAGCGGATGCAGGTGATCCTCGTCGGCCCAGAGCAACAGGACCGGCACGTGGATGTCGGCGTAGCGGTCGAGCAGGTCGCGCCACGCCTCGTGCGGCCAGTGCCGCGCGAACGCCGCCCACGACCGCGCCAGGTTGGCGTTGCCGCCGACGTCGGCGAACGCGTGGCGCACGAGGTCGCGCGCCTCCGGGACGCCGCGCGCGCTCAGCCGCCGTCCATGCTCGGGCCGGAACACCACCCGTGCCCCGTGCGCGAGCACCCGGTCGACCCCCGGGACCACCGCGCCCTGCGCGACGACGCGCCAGGCCCCGCGCGCGCGACGGCGCTCGGACGGGCGGTGCAGGTTCGTCGGCATCACCACCAGCCGTGCCGGCTCGATCGCGCGCTCGATGGTGGCGCGCAGCAGGATCTCGGCGCCCAGGCCATGCCCGCCGAGCAGCGGCCGGGCGCCGCAGACCTCGTTGCAGAAGCCGGCCATCACGTCGACGAACCAGGCCGCCGTGTAGGGATGGCGCGGGCGGTCCTCGCTGTCGCCGTGCAGCGGCAGGTCGGGCAGGACGACGCGGAAGCGGTCGGCGAGGTGCTCGACCACCGGCTCGAACTCCTTGTGGCTCAACATCGCCGAGTGCAGCAGGGCGATTGCGGGACCGGTGCCCTCCTCGCGATAGGCCACGCGCGTGCCGTCGGGGTGGTGGTAGAGGCGCAGCCTCATCCGTCTGCCTCGCCGTCGCTGATCCCCCGCTCGACCTCAGACAACCGGCCGGTCATCCGGCGGGCCACCGCCTCGACGCGGTTGACGAGCTCCGCCTGCACCCCGCTGGTCCCCGTGCCGCGCCGCACGGCGCCGATCAGGAACCCGAGCGCGTGGGCGTCCGCACCGGCGCCGAGGTGGTCGGCCGCACGCGAGACCGCGAACCCAACGTCCTGCAGGTCGCTGTCCTTGGTGGCCCGCCGCACGCACTCGGAGATGCGCGGCCCGGGCCCCCCGCCGGCGACCCGCTCGACGGCGGCCGGGTCCGCGCAGCGAGGATCCGGCGGGTTGGCGTGCTCGGCGCCGCATCCCGTCAGCGCGACGATCGCGATCGCCCACAGCCGCCTCATGGGCGGATCGTAGAGTCCGCCCCTTGCTGCGCCGCTCCCCGCACGACCGCGAGATCCTGCGCGTCGCCCTCCCCGCGCTCGGTGCGCTCGCCGCCGAGCCGCTGTACCTGCTGACCGACACGGCGATCGTCGGGCATCTGGGCACGCCGCAGCTCGCCGCGCTTGCGCTGGCGGCCGCCGTGCTCTCGACCGTCGTGGCGCTGTGCAACTTCCTGACCTACGCGACGACTGCGCATGTCGCGCGCCTGCACGGCGCGGGCCTCGAGGCCCAGGCCGCGCGCGCTGGCCGCGCAGGCGCTGTGGCTGGCGCTTGCAATCGGCTGCGGGCTGGCGGCCGCGTGCGCCGCTCTGGCCGTGCCGTTGATGACGCTGCTGGGCGGCTCGGGGCACGTGGCGGACCTGGCCGCGCGCTACCTGCGGCTGAGTGCGCTCGGCCTGCCGTTCGCGTTGATCGCGCTCTCCGGCCAGGGCTGGCTGCGCGGGATGAGCCGGCTGCGCGAGCCGCTGGTGATCCTCGTGGCCGCCAACGTCGTCAACGTGGTCCTCGAGGTGCTGCTGGTCTACGGGCTCGATGCGGGCCTGGACGGCAGTGCGCTGGGCACCGTGATCGCCCAGCTCGGCATGGGCGTCGCGTTCGCCGCGCTGCTGCTCGGGGCCGGTGGGTCGACGTCGCCCGGCGTGGTCCGGGATGCGGTCGCTGGTGTCGATCGGCGGGCCGATCTTCGTCCGCACGGCCGCGCTGCTCGGGTCTCTTCCTGGTCGCGAGCGCCGTCTGCGCCCGGTTCGGATCGCCTTCGCTGGGCGCTCACCAGATCGCCTTCCAGCTGTTCGTCCTCCTCGCGCTCGTCCTCGATGCGATCGCGATCGCCGGCCAGGTGATCGTCGGGCGGATGCTCGGCGCATCGGACGGCGAGGGTGCGCGCGCCGCGGCGCGCCGGATGATCGGTTGGTCGCTTGCCGTCGGATGCCTGTTCGCGCTCGTGCTGCTCGCGCTCCACGACGTGCTGCCACGGGTGTTCACCCACGACGACCGCGTGATCGACAAGGCGCAGGTGCTCTGGCCGCTGTTTGCGCTCCTGCAGCCGGCCGGCGCGATCGTGTTCGCGCTCGACGGCATCCTCATCGGCGCAGGAGACGCGAGGTATCTGGCGGGCGCGATGGCGTTCTGCTTCTGCGTCTTCGTCCCGATCGCGCTGGCCGCCCTGCACTTCGACTGGGGCATCGCGGGCGTCTGGTGGGGCCTGAATGTGCTGATGCTCGCGCGGCTGGTGACGCTCGGGGTCCGCTTCCGGTCAGGTCGCTGGGTCGTGCTGGGCGCCCACTAGCGCAGCGGCTCGGGCGGCTCGAGGCCGTGGCGGCGCATCCCGCGCTCGATTTCCCCGATCACGGTCTCCATCACGTTCACGCGCGCCCACTTCTTGGAGTCGCCCGCAACGACGTGCCACGGCGCCCCGGGTGTGCTCGTGCGTTCGAACATCTCCTCGATCGCGGTCTCGTAGCGCTTGCGCTTCTTGCGGTTGCGCCAGTCCTCGTCGGTGAGCTTCCAGGTCTTCAGCGGGTCCTTGTCGCGCTTGCGAAAGCGCCGCAGCTGCTCGGCTGAGGAGACGTGCATCCAGAGCTTGACGAACACCATGCCCTCGAGGACGAGCGTGTTCTCGAATCCGGCGATCTCGCCGTATGCGCGCTCCCACTCGTTCTTGGTCGCGAACTCCTCCACGCGCTCGACGAGCACGCGGCCGTACCACGACCGGTCGAAGATGCTCATGCCTCCCCACCCAGGGATGTTGTCCGAGAACCGCAGCAGGTAGTGGTGGCGCTTCTCGTCGTGGGTCGGTGCGGAATAGGACCGCACGCGGACGTGGCGCGGGTCCAATGGAGCGACGAGCCGCTTGATCGCCCCGCCCTTGCCAGATGCGTCCCAGCCCTCGAACACACAGCACACCGGTGGCCCGAGCGTGACGGTGCCGTCGGCGTACGGCGCCATCCCGCCGAGCGCAAGGCGCAGCTGTGCCAGGCGCTCGCCGTGGAGCGCCAGGAGCTCGTCCTGCTCCTTCACCGTAAGCGCCAGTGACAGGTCGATCTCGTCGAGCCTGGACATTCGTGACGGATGCTTGCAGTTCTCGACCCACCGAACCTCTGCAAAGCCACATCAAGGCGAACGAACCCTGCCCAAACAGCCGTCAAGAGGGTCATGACACCTCGTACCCGCCACGGCTCGGAGGCCCCGGGCGGCCGTCGCCTCGGGCTCTCAACTTCCGAGGCGGCTCGCCACCTCGGCGTCTCGCTCAGCACCATCCGCCGCTGGTCCGACATGGGCCACCTGCGCGGTTACCGGACCCCGGGCGGCCAGCGCCGCTTCTCGATCGAGCAGCTCGACGCGTTCCTCGCGTCGCTCGAGCAGGAGAACCGCTTCTAGCCCGACGGGCTAGCGGCTCGGGGCGGCGGCTTCGTTCATCCGCCGCTCGATGTCCAGCTCGGCGTCATAGTCGGCGTCGTCGGCGTGGCGGTACTCCGTGCCCTGGCCGGCGAGCAGCTCCGCGAGCGCCTCGACGAAGCGCACGTCGAGCTGGCGGCCGGCGACGCGGCGCAGCTCGGTCAGCGCCTCGAACGAGTTCATCTGCGTGCGGTACGTGTCGGGCGCCGTCAGCGTGTCGTAGACCTCGGCCACGGCGACGATGCGCGCGATCTCCGGGATCTCGTCGCCCTTCAGCCCGCGCGGATAGCCGCGCCCGTCGATGCGCTCGTGGTGGCACAGCACGATCTCCGCGACGGGCCCGTAGACGCCGACGTCCTTCAGGAGGTCCGCGCCGATCGCCGGGTGGCGGCGGATCGCGGTCCAGTCCTCCTCGTTGAGCCTGCCCTCGCGTTCCATGACGCGATCCGACAGGGCGAACCGGCCGATGTCGTGCAGCAGCCCGGCGGTGTGCGCGAGCTCCTGGTCGCGCTTGCCCATCCCGACGTGCGCGGCGATGTCGCGTGAGAACTTGGCCACCGCGGCGCAATGCCGCGCCGCGCGCTTGTCGCGCTCGTCCAGCGTGCGGATCAGCGACGACAGCACGCCCCAGGAGAGGTTCGCGTACTCCCGCGTGCGCTCGCGCGCGACCACGACCAGCCGCATCATGTAGGCGAAGGCCAGGATGACCGCCAGGACGAACGCGATCGTCGCCAGCCCCGTCTGCGCGTACAGCGCGGCGAGCGCGGCGGTCATCAGGATGTTGATCCCGAGCGTCGGATAGAAGTCGCGCGGGACGCCGAGCGTCGCGCGCACGGGACGGTCGTCGAGCATCGCCATGAGCGGCGCGACGGTGAGGAAGTTCACCAGCAGCACGCCCGCCGCCGAAGAGGCCCAGCACGATGGGGAACGCGCGCGCCCTGCTGGTCGAGCGCGAGCGCTTCGAAGCCCAGCGCCGCGAACGCCGTGGGCGTCGCCGAGCCCGGCCCAGTTGATGATCAGCGCCTGCGGGCGGTAGCGCTCGGCGAGCCAGCCGACGCCCTCGGCGACGAACGGGATCAGGAACGCCGACAGCGGATCGAGGAACGCCGATCGCGAGCATCCCGCACAGGAAGGACGCCGAGAGCGCCGAGGTTCTGCCTCGAGCGTTGTCGTGAGCAACCGCGCCAGGACGGCGGCGGTGAGGAGAACGTAGAAGAGGGGCTCTCGCAGGCCGTTGGCGGCGGAGAGCAGGCGCCACCATCACTCCAGCCACAAGGGGCAGCAGTGCGATGGCGTGAGCCGGCGCGACGCGGCCGCGGCTCTTCACAACAGGGGACGGCTACGGCGCGTCTCCCCTGGAGGCAAAGACCGCTGCTAACGACCGTGGAGGTACACAAAGACTCCTAGCGTCTCTTGAACTTCGGGCAATTTCGGCTGCAATGGTAGCGACGGCTGAAGCTTCGTGCACAAGTTTCGTCGCAGGATCTTGTGCAATAGCTGTGCAAAGCCTGCAGGAAGCGTACGCAGCTTGCGCCGAACGCTATCTCTCTGCCGTGCGCACGTTGAAGACCTCCGAGGCGGCCGCGCTGCTCAACGTCAGCCCGAACACGCTGCGCGCATGGGAGCGCCGGTTCGGCTACCCGCAGCCCCAGCGGTCCCCCGGCAAGCACCGTCTCTACACGCATGGCGAGGTCGCCGCCCTGCGCGACGCCCTCCAGGAGGGCCTCTCGATCTCCTCCGCGGTGTCCCGCGCGCGCGAGGCGCTCAGCGCCGACACCAACGTCCTCGTCGGCGCCCTGCACTCCTTCGAGCTCGAGCGCGCCGACGGCGCCATGGAGGCCGCGCTGGCGCTGCGCTCCGTCGAGCGCTCCGTCGAGGAGGTCCTGCTCCCGAGCCTTCGCGAGCTCGGCGTCCGCCACGGCTACGACTCCGCGCCGTGGGCGTTCGCCGCCCACTGGGCCAACGAGTGGCTGCAGCGCGCGCAGCGGCTCGCGCCCGCCGCCGACCCGCCCGGCGAGCGTCCTCATCGGTGACGCGACGCGCGACGACCTCGATCCTGACAGCCTCGACGTCCGCGCCCTGGAGCTCTTCTGCGCCCGCGCCGGCGCGCGCGTCCTGCCGCTTCCCGTCCGCGGCATCACCGGCCTGCCGCGAGGTGCTCGGTGCGTTCGCACCGCACGCCGTCGTGATCGCCGGCGCGTACGTGCCCGACGACGACGTCGCCCGCTGGGCCTACGGCGTCCGGTCGCGCGGCCGGTCCGCTCCCGATCGCGCTGTTCCGCCGCGGTGCCCGCGACGACCGCGTCCGCACGACCGGCGCGCGCATCCTCGCCGAAAGCCCAGGCGACGCCCACCGCGAGGTGATGGGCATGATCGAGGCGCGCCAGTCCCGTCCCGCCGTCGCCACTCCCACCCCCGCCAACACCGAGATCGGCACGGAGGCCGAAGACGCCCCAGAAGTGCGGCGTCGTTCGGTAGGCCTGTGAGCGCCAGCATCAACGGACATCTCCGGCTCGTCCCGGCGGTTGCGGAGCCGCAGCCGCAGAAGACGTTCTGCGGCCACTGCGGCGCCGAGCCCGACGCCGACGACTACGGTCGCGTCTGCGAGAGCTGCGGCCTCGGCGTCCTGCTCACGGCCAATGCCGACGCCGCGCCCGGTCCCAACGACCCGTTCATGATCGTCGACGGCTCGCTGTGCGTCTGCGCCGTCTCGCGCGTCGCCGAGGAGCTGCTCGGCACCGACGAGACCGCGGCGGTCAATCGCCATCTCTCCGAGTTCCTGGTGCCCGCCGACGCCGAGGCGGCCGGCGCGGACAACCTGATGGACCTCGTCATCAACGCCGCGAGCGACGTCTCGCAGGCGCGGATGACTGTCGTCCGGCCCCCTGACGAGTTCGGCATCCGCTTCCGGGTGCAGGTCGGTGCCTGCGGCCCGCCGCGCGCGGCGCTGCTGGTCCTCTCCGACGGCTGGGACTGAACCGCGGGAACCGCAGCGCGCCCGTCGCAGGAGGCGTACCGTCTCCTGCAGCCGCACGAAGGTGCCCAAACTGCAGGTCTGTCTGCATGAGTTGCCTCAAACCTCCCCATCTCCGTTAACTGCTGCGTATGGGCGTCATCAGAACCAACGCCGCTGCGGCGATGCTCGGGGTCAGCCCGAACACCCTGCGCTCCTGGGAGCGCCGCTTCGGGTTCCCGGCACCGCGCCGCACGCAGGGAGGCCATAGGCAGTTCGATCTCGCCGAGGTCGAGGCGCTTCGCACCGCCTTCGAGGAGACGCACAACGTCTCCTCGGCGATCTCGATCGCGCGTGAGCGCGGCTCCGGCCCGGCCACGCCCCAGCGCCTGCGCTCCGCCTTCGGCCGGTTCGACCACGAGGAGGCCGACCGCGTCCTCGAGGAGAGCCTCAGCGTGCGCTCGGTCGAGCGGACGGTCGAGGAAGTGCTGCTCCCGGGCCTCGAGGCGATGGCCGCCGACGGCGGCGACACCGGCCCGAGTACGGGTTCGGCTGGCGCTGGGCCACGGGCTGGCTGGCCGCCAGCATGCGCTGCGCCCCCGCCGCGACGCGTGCCGACGGCATCCTCATCTTCGACGCAAGCCAGACGATGGACGTCGACTCGCTGCATGCGCAGGCGCTCGAGCTGGTGCTGCGCCGCGGCGGGCTGCGGACGCTGACGCTGACGACCGAGCTCGACCCCGACCGGGTCACGCGCGCCCTCCACGCGCTCGACCCGCGTGCGGTCATCCTCACCGGCCGGCGTGCGTCGCTCGACACGCTCGGGCGGCTCGTCTTCGCCGCGCGCCGCGTCGGCGCGGATCGGGTCATGGTCTTCGACTACCGCGGCGCGCTTCCCGAGACGGGGGCGAGCACCGTGGAGCGCCTTGGCGAGAAGCCGATCGCCGCGCGCGATCTGCTGATCGACCACCTCGAGGATCGGGCGCCGTCGGCGCCCGAGGTCCCGGCGCCGCCGCTGCGCGTCGCAAAAGCGGGCTGAGAGCAGGCCTTTCCAGCCGTCCGGCGCGGCCGCCATGATGCGGCGCGCCATGACGCTCATCCCCGGCGACCCGCTGGCCCACCGCGCGCTCGAGCATCTGCTCCGCGCCGAGGCGAGCGTGCGCCGCCGGCTGTCGGCCGACCTCGAGCGCGAGGGCCTCAGCGCGTCGGGCTTCTCGGTGCTCGTGATCCTCACGACCGCCGGCGGAGAGCTCGAGCTGCGCGTCCTTCGCCGGCGCCTGCAGACCTCGAAGGCCAACGCGACGGAGGTCGTGACGACGCTCGAGCACCGCGGCCTCGTCATCCGCCGCCGCCTGTTGCACGACCGGCGCGCCGCGTCCGTCACGCTGACCGCCCGCGGGCGCGAGCTGGTCGATCGCCTGTTCCCGGAGCACACCGAGCGCGTTGCGACCGCCTTCGCGGTCCTCGACGAGAACGAGAAGCGCTCACTCGCCGAGATCTGCCGCAAGCTGGCGGCGTAGCTCGCGCGCCAGCCGGTCGCCGTCGCGGCGCCACCGCTGGGGCGTGACGCGGATCGTCCGCAGGCCCTTGTCCAGGAGATGGGCGTCGCGCCGGCGGTCGGACTCGAAGGAGTGGCGCGTGCCGTGTGTTTCGTAGGTGTCGATTTCGAGGACGAGGCCCGCCTTGGTCCAGATCCCATCGACGGTGTAAGGACCGAACGGCTCATTGAGAGCGGGGACCGCGATGCCGCGGTCCTCGAGCCAGCGCACGAACTCCTGCTCGACCTTGCTCCGGGTCTGGTCTCCCTCGATGCAGCGGCGAAGGCGGCGGGCTCCGCGGGCGCCGGCGCGGCGGGCCACGTACGTCTTGAGCCTGGCGATGGACGTGAGGCGCTTGGCCGTCGCCTCGGCGACGAGCCGCTCGATGGGCTCCCCGATGGCCGCGAGGTCCAGGAGCGTGCGCTCGATGCTCGTGGTGCGCAGCCCCTTTCGGGTCACCACTTCGTCGCGGTCCAAGGGCACCGAGGAATGGGGCACGACGCCTCGCCGGCGCCGCGCCTGTCGTGGCACGGCCACCGTCACCACATCGGGCGGCCCGCCGAGGCCGTGCAGCGCGATCGAGGTGTGCCGGGTCAGCACCGATTCGTCTCCGTACGCGAGCAGCGCCGCGGCCCACCGCGCTTCCGGCGCCGGGTTGCGATGACCGACGGCGTAGACGCCTCGATGTCGGCGATGAAGCCGCCCCTCCGCGACCCACCGCTGGACCGTGCGCGGGCTCACGCCACACCTGCGGAGTTGCCCCGTCGTCACGTTCCCCCACTGCCGCGCCGCCACCCCCGCGACGCATGACTGACGAAAGGAGCGAGGGGTGCCTGTTTCGTCAGCCATGCGGTCCCAGCGTGCCGCCATGGGCGTCACACGGGAGCCCGCGAACGTCACAACCTAGAATCGCCGCGATGGCGGTAGACCCCGAACAGTCCTTCCCCGAGCTCGAGGAGCGCGTGCTCGCGCGCTGGAAGGAGCGCAACGTCTTCGAGCGCTCGCTCGAGCAGCGCAGGGGCGCGGAGCAGTTCGTGTTCTACGAGGGCCCGCCGACGGCGAACGGGCGGCCGGGCGCGCACCATGTCCTCGCGCGCGTCTTCAAGGACATCTTCCCGCGCTACAAGACGATGCGCGGGTTCTACGTCGAACGCAAGGGCGGCTGGGACTGCCACGGGCTTCCCGTCGAGATCGCGGTCGAGCGGCAGCTGGGGATCTCGACGAAGGACGAGATCGAGGCGTACGGCATCGCGGAGTTCAACCAGCGCTGTCGCGAATCGGTCTTCGAGTTCCTGGAGGACTGGAACGCGCTCACGGAGCGGATCGGGTTCTGGCTGGATCTCGACGGCGCGTACCGGACGCTCGACGCGACGTATGTCGAGTCGGTCTGGTGGGCGCTGCGCCAGATCGCCGACAAGGATCTGCTCTATGAGGGCTACAAGGTCGTTCCGTACTGCCCGCGCTGTGGCACCGCGCTGTCGTCGCACGAGGTCGCGCTCGGCTACAAGGAGATCGAGGACCCGTCGGTCCACGTGCGCTTCGGGGTTGCCGAAGACGGTGGACCGCTGCAGGCGGGCGACGAGCTGCTGATCTGGACGACGACGCCGTGGACGCTGGTGTCCAACGCGGCCGTCGCGGTCGACCCCGAGCTGCAGTACGTGCGCGCGAAGACCGGTGCGCTGGAGGCGCCGGTGGTGCTGGCGGCCGCGCGCGTGGACGCGGTGCTCGGCGAGGACGCGCAGATCCTCGACCGCTTCCCGGGCGCGGCGCTGGACGGCGTTCGCTACGAGCCGCCGTTCGGGTTCATCAAGAGCTCCGAGTACGGCGAGCGCGGGCACACCGTGCTGCTCGCCGACTTCGTCTCGGCCGACGACGGCACCGGCATCGTCCACACCGCGATCGCGTTCGGCGAGGACGACTTCCGCCTCGGGGCGCAGTACGGGCTGAACGTCGTCAACCCGGTCAAGCTCGACGGCACCTACGACGAGCGCATCGGGCCCTACGCCGGGCGGTTCGTCAAGGACGCCGACGACGACCTCGTCGAGGACCTCCGCGCGCGCGGGCGGATCCTGAAGGCCACGCGCGAGCTGCACTCCTACCCGCACTGCTGGCGCAGCGGCAACCCGCTGCTCTACTACGCCAAGCCCGCCTGGTACATCGCGACGACGAAGCTCCGCGACGAGCTGCTCGCGGCCAACGAGGCGCTCGACTGGCACCCCGAGCACATCAAGCACGGGCGGATGGGCGACTGGCTGTCCAACAACGTCGACTGGGCGCTGTCCCGCGAGCGCTACTGGGGCACGCCGCTGCCGGTCTGGCGCTGCGAGGAGGGCCACACGCACGTGATCGGCTCGTTCGACGAGCTCGAGGAGCTCAGCGGCGTGCGCCTCGAGGACCCGCATCGCCCGTTCGTCGACGAGGTCGGCTTCCCGTGCCCGCAGTGCACAAAGCGCATGCAGCGCGTCCCCGAGGTCATCGACGTGTGGTTCGACTCGGGCTGCATGCCGTTCGCGCAGGAGCACGCGCCGTTCGAGAACGAGGATCGCTTCCAGGCGCATTTCCCGGCGGACTTCATCTGCGAGGCGCTGGACCAGACGCGCGGCTGGTTCTACTCGATGCTCGCCGTCGGGACCCTGCTGTTCGGGCGCGCGTCCTACGAGCACGTCGTCTGCCTCGGCCTGCTGACCGACGACGACGGGCGCAAGATGTCGAAGTCGCTGGGCAACATCGTCGCGCCCTGGGACGTGATCGAGCGCTTCGGCGCCGACGCCTTCCGGTGGTACTTCTTCACGTCCAAGCAGCCGTGGGACGGCTATCGCTTCTCGATGGAGACGATCGGCGAGTCGGTGCGCCTCTTCCTGCGCCAGCTGTGGAACGTGCACGCGTTCCTGGATCGCTATGACGCCGACGGGCCCGACGGCGGCGAGACCGACCTGGACCGCTGGATCAAGTCGCGCCTGAGCGCGACGGTGGCCGAGGTGGGCGACCGGATGGACGCCTACGACGCGACGTTCGCCGGTAGGGCGATCGCGGACTTCGTCGACGATCTCAGCAACTGGTACGTGCGCCGCTCGCGGCGCCGGTTCTGGGAGGGAGACCCGAGCGCGTTCGCGACGCTGCGCGAGTGCCTGCTCACCGTCGCCCAGCTGCTGGCGCCGTTCACCCCGTTCGTCGCCGACGAGATCTGGGAGACGCTCGGTGGCGGCGGCGAGTCGGTGCACCTGTCCGACTGGCCGCAGCCCGGGGACCGCGACCTGGAGCTCGAGACGGCGATGGCCGTCGCGCGCGAGACGGTGCGGCTCGGCCTGGCGGCGCGCGGGCAGGCGAAGGTGAAGGTGCGCCAGCCGCTGCACGAGGCGGTCGTGGTCGCGTCCGGCGCCGAGCGCGCGGCGATCGAGCGGCTGTCCGACGTGATCGCCTCGGAGCTGAACGTCAAGGGCCTGCGGTTCGTGGCAGAGGCCGACGAGCTGGGCTCGTACGAGATCAAGCCGAACTACCGCACGCTCGGCCCGCGCTTCGGCAAGGCGATGCCGCAGGTCGCCGCCGCGGTGGCGGCGCTGGACCCGGCCCACGTCAGCGTCGCGGCGCGCAACGGCGAGCCCGTGCGGATCAACATCGACGGCAGCGACCACGCGCTGGCGCCCGAGGACCTGCTGCTGTCGATGCAGCCGCTCGAGGGCTACCAGCTCGAACGGGAAGGCTCGCACGCGGTGGCGCTCGAGCTGGCGCTGGACGTCGACCTGGTCCGCGAGGGGCTTGCGCGTGAGGTGGTCCACGCGGTTCAGGGCGCCCGCAAGGACGCCGGACTGGACGTCTCGGATCGCATCGCGCTCGGGCTCGGCGGCGACGCGGAGCTGCTGGAGGCGGCACGCGCGCACGAGGCGTACGTCGCCGGCGAGGTGCTGGCAACCAGCGTCGACTACGGGTCGTCCAACGGCCACGAGGCGCGTATCGAAGGGCGCGCGCTGCACATCTCCGTCACGCGCGTGTGACGATTGACGGCCGCGGGGCGCGCTCGCGCCGGCCGCGCCGGACGATGCCCGCATGGACATCGAGCTGCTGCAGACGACCGTCGCCGGCCGCGAATTCCAGGCCCGGCCACGACGTACATGCGCGCGGCCGGCCTACGCGGCGATGGTGGTTGTTTGCGGGCACTTTGCGATGTCCATAGAGCGGTGACTCCGAAAGAAGGAAAGCGAACTGGTTTCGACCGTCCAGGAGGTATTTTCTCTATTCGTCTGGTCAAGGCCTTCGCCCGCGAGGACTACGAAGAGCGCCGCTTCGAGCTCCAGAGTCTCGACACTGTCGAGACTGTTCTGTCGCAGAGTGTATCAAGATGAAACTGGCCTTTTGCGTCGACGTTATCATACGATGTAGCCAGTACCTGATACTCGGCTATGGCGCACGTCTGTAATGGCAAGTCATCTTCGTCCGGCGAACTCATGGTGGTTTCTCTATCTATCTGGGCAAGATGTACAAGCCAATGCGAGACCTGTCTAAAATGACGGACACGGTTTCAAAAGCAGGCGTGGGAGCTTTGAGCGGATACGCGAGATTGCAGTTTGAGAAAGCGCGCTGGGAAGAATGCCGCATCAGGAAGGCAGGGAGCTACAAAGGAAGTATCGAATTCGACAAGGACTGATTCTTTGGATACAATCCCGATCAGTCGATTCTCAAAGATGTCAGTTTCAAGATTGAGTCCGGGGCAAATGGCCGCATTCGTCGGGCCCACCGGAGGCGGCAAGACAACCATCATCAACCTCGTCGCGCGCTTTTACGATCCACGGCAGGCGGAGGGCACTGTCAAGATTGACGGTACGGATATTCGCG
>CAWCEB010000065.1:0-65142 GCA_963794105.1 uncultured Actinomycetes bacterium
GCGGCGATGAATCCTCGCGGGGGCCACTGGGTGTCGTCCCCATCCCCGTGGTACGTCCTGCCCCGAGCGCTGCGCAAGGTCGGCGCCTCCGGTCACGACGTGTTCGTCGATTTCGGGTGCGGCACCGGCCGGATGATCCATCAGGCCGCGAAACGGCCGCTGAAACGGGTGATCGGCGTCGAGATCATCCCGGAGGTAGCCGCCCGCGCACAGGACCTCGTGGCCGCACAACGACATACGTACCGCTGCGAGAGCGTCGAGATCGTCACGTGCGACGTTGCGGAGTTCCGGGTGCCGGACGATCTCACGATCGCGTACTTCGGCCACGTCCAATACTTCAGCCGGGAGGAGATGGACGCCGTCCTGCGCAACCTCATCGAGTCGATCGACCGCCGTCCCCGGCGTATGCGGTTGATCTACTACCCGGCACCCAACTACGAGAACGCAGGGGTGGTTGACACCGGGCGATTCCGACTGTTGCCCGACATCTCGTTCGGGGGCGTCGCGATCTACGAGAGCTGCGGGAGCACGTAGTCGCCGTGGGCAGGATTCCCGAGGATCTCGAAGCTCGGCAAGCATGGCTCGAACAGTGGGCGGCCGAGAAGGAGGAGCAGTTGGGGGGGCGTCAGGGAGCAAGCCTTCGCCGGTACTGGAAGCGCGTTGCCAACACGACCGAGCTCAAGGTGGCCCGGCTGGAACAGCACGCGGATCGCGTCTTCGACCGGGGGCTGGACACCTCGCGTCGCGTCTACGACGTCCCGGAGACCGCTGATGTCGATGGCGTCGCCTACGTGCCATCTGCCTGGCACATCCTTCCCCGAGCGCTGCGCGCCGTCGACGCGGGCGATCGCGACGTGTTCGTCGACTTCGGATGTGGCAAGGGCCGCATCGTTCATCAGGCTGCGCGGTGGCCACTGCGGCGAGTGATCGGCGTGGAGGTGTCCCCCGCGCTGGCCGACTTCGCCCGATCGCTTGTGGCGGCGCACCGGCATGAGCACCGCTGCCAGGACGTCGAGATCGTCGTCTGCGACGCAGCTCGGTTCCGGGTTCCGGACGACGTCACCACTCGCGTATCTGTTCGATCCCTTCCGCGGCAAGACCCTGGACGCCGCCCTGGGTAATCTCATCGAGTCGATCGATCGGCGGCCCCGTCGCGTGCGGGTGATCTTTGTGAACCCGACGTACGGGGGCCAGGTTCTTGCCACCGGCAGATTCCGGCTCGTGAAGTGGCAGCGCGGGGGGCTGCGCGACATCCGGGCCAATCGCGCCGCGATCTTCGAGAGCTGTTAGGGGCTTCGCTCATTTCAGCAGTCGCGAGAGCCGGCGGTCCTTGAGCACGCGCCCGCCGGTCTGGTCCTGCGGGCAGTAACACATGACGTAGCTCTCGTAATGGACCGCCTCGATCGTCGTGCCGCAGCGCGGGCACGGCTCGCCCTGATGGCGGTGGACCTGCAGCGGCAGCGGCAGCTTGTCGGGGATCGGAAGGTGGACGACGTCCTCGTAGTGGCGCAGCGCGCCGTCGAGGACGCCGGCGATCGCCTGCCTGAGCGTCGCGTCCTGCTCTGCGGTGAGATCCGTCGCGCGCTCGAACGGGGAGAGCTGCGCGGTCCAGAGGATCTCGTCGACCCATGAGCGGCCGATGCCCGCGATCACGCGCTGGTCGCGCAGGACCGAGTGCAGCGGGCGTGCGCCCTGCGCGGCGAGGCGCTCGCGCAGGTCCGCCGGTGGCTCGGGCCACGCATCGGGGCCGAGCGTCGCCAGCGCAGGGTCGTCCTCCAGCTCGGGCGCGCGCAGCACCTTCACCCAGGCGGCCTGCTTGGTGCCGAACTCGCGCAGCCGCAGCTCACTGTCGCCACCGGCGACGCGGATCAGCAGGCGCGACGTGCGGTCGCGCAGCGAGGCGCGCTTGTCGTAGAGCTGCAGCCGACCGGCGGACATCAGGTGCACGAGGACGGCGAGCTCCCCGGCGACGTCGATGACGAGGTGCTTGCCGCGGCGGCGGATGCCCTCGATCGCCTGGCCGTCGAGCGCGTGCAGTGGCGGGTCGAACGTCTTCAGCGCGTTGATGCCAGGCGCGAGCGTGGACTCGATCTCGGCGCCGCGCAGGGCCGCGTCGAGCCGGCGCGCGGTGATCTCGACCTCAGGGAGCTCGGGCACTCAGGCGATGGTACGGAGCTACCCGATGCGGTCGATCTCGCGCGGGCGCAGCAGCACGATCAGCTCGCCGCGCGCGCCGTCGATGCGGATCCCGGCGATGCCGCCCTTCTTCAGGTCGATCTGCGCGCCGGTGAGGTCGTGGACGACCTGGGAGAAGTCGGGCTCGTGGCCGACGACCAGGACGCGCTCGTCCGCGTGCAGCAGCTCGAGCGCGTCGTCGGCAGAGAACCCCTGGCGCAGCGGCGCGTGCTCGAGCGCCTCGCAGCCGAGCCCTTCGCACGCGAGCCTGGCGGTGTCGCGCGCACGGACCTTCGGCGACGTGTAGACGGCCTGGAACGTCACCTCGAGCGCGGCGAGCGCGCGGCCGGCGGCCCGCGACTGGTCCTCGCCGCGGGGCGTGAGGCGCCGCTCGTCGTCGGAGCGCACGTCGTGCGGCTCGGCTTCGCCGTGTCGTAGGAGCCAGAGCTGGCGTGCCATCCAGCGCACCGTAACTTCTCCGGGCCGCGCTCGTCATCGGGACATGCTCCGCCGAACGCTGGTTCTCGCGCTCCTGACGATCCCGGCGACCGCGCACGCGACCGCGCCGATGAACCCTGGCGGGTGGGGCCAGCTCGCGGGGACAGTGCCCGGCGCACCCGCGCTGATCGGCGCGGCCGGGGCAGCGGTCACGCCCGACGGTTCCCAGCTGCTCGTGGCGGGCGGCACCGACGCGTTCACCTTCTACGGCCACGGCGAGGGCTACGGCGAGCTGTCGGTGCTCAGCCGCGACGCCGCGACCGGCGCGCTGGCGCCGCTGCAGTGCGTCAGCTCGGACGGCAGCGACGGCGCGGGCAACGAGGGCTGCGATGCGGCGATCGCGCTGAACGGCGCCAACGCCGTGGCGGTGGCGCCGGACGGCGTCGCGGTCGCGGTCGCCTCGACGGGCGCCGGCTCGATCACGCTCCTGGGCCGCGACGTGGCGACGGGGAAGCTGAGCGAGGTCGCATGCGTGCAGCAGTCGGTGCCGCTCAACGGGCGCTGCCGCCAGGGGCCGACGCTGGACGGCGTCAGCGCGCTCACCTTCACCCCCGACGGCCGCGACGTGCTGGCGATCACGCCCCCGCACAACGCGCTCGTCGACCTGCACCGCGACGACGCGGGCGTGACGCAGATCCGCTGCTTCAGCGCGACCGGGACGAGCGGCGGATGCACGCGCATCCCGCGGCTCAACGGCGTCGACGCGCTCGCGACCTCGAGCGACGGCAAGCAGATCTACCTGCGCACGGGCGCGGGCGTGCTGTGGCTCGCGCGCGATCCGGCGACCGGCGCGCTGACGCCAGGCGGCTGCGTCAATCCCGCGCGCGAGGGCGACGCGTGCCAGGCCGCGCCGCCGGCCAATCCGTACGCCTACGGGTTCACGTACGGGACGTACGCGTCGGGCGGTCACGCGATCGCGCTCTCGCCCGACGACCGGTTCCTCTACACCGGCCTCAACGACGGGCTGAGCGCGTTCGCGCGCGACGCGGACGGCACGCTGCACGTGGCCGGGTGCTACGTGGCCGCGCCGATTGCCAGCGACGACACCTCCGGCGACGAGACCGTCGACGACGGGGAGGATCCCGCGGTCGACGAGGAGGACACGACCGCCCGAGCGGCGCAGGCCGGTGGCTGTACGCCGATCGACGCGTTCGAGGCACCGCGCTCCCTGGCGCTGACGCCCGACGGCTCGACGCTGCTCGCCTCCAGCTACTCGGCCGTGTCGATCCTGCATCGCGACGCGTCCGGCGCGCTCACCGACGCAGGCTGCCTCGCCGAGGAGGACGACCGCTGTGGGCCGGCCCCCGCGATGGGCTCGCCGGCCGACCTCGTCGCGGCGCCCGGCGGCGCGCAGGTGTACGGCGTCGGAGGCTCGCTGGTGGCGACCTTCGGGCCGGCGCCCGCGCTGGCGCCCGCCGGCGACGGGACGGCGACGGTGAGCTGCGCGGTGGCGTGCAGCGGAACCGCACGCGCCGTGACGTACGGCAGCGGCCTGCGTGCGGGCGTCGTTGCCCGCGGCGCCGCGCGCGCGTTCAGCCTGCACGCGGGCGAGCGTGTTCGCCTGCGCCTGCGCGCGCCGCGTCACCGCGGCCGCATCGTGCTCGTCGCCAAGCCCCGCGCGCACACGCGCCTCGCAACGGGGACGCTCGCCTTCGGGCGCCGCGGCCGCGCGATGACCGGGCGATATTGCCTCCACAGCGGCTGTCGCTTCCTGGGCGGCACCGTCACCGCTCCGCAGGCGCGCGCCGGCAGGTTCGCGGCGTTCGCCGTCCGCTCGAAGGTGCGGCGTGGTGTCACGCACACGGCGATCGCCGTGGTCGACCTGACCCACCGGCGGGTGACGTTCATCGCTCCCGCCCAGGGCGACGGCCACGGCATCGCCGTGCCGCGGATCGTCGTCAAGCGCGACGGCGCGGTCGCCTGGATCGCGTGCCGCGGCGCCCGTGCTCGCTGCCGCCGCCAGCACGCCGACGAGGTCCACGTCCACGACGCTCTCGGCACGCGCCTGCTCAGCTCGGCGCCGGGCCGGGTCTCGAACGTCCTGAACCTGAGCGGCACGACGCTCAGCTACGAGATCGCCGGCGTTCGCCGCCGCGTGCCGCTGCGCTGAGGCTCCGCGGACGAGACGTCCATGCTCGCTTTGCGGGCGAGGCGTTACGTCGGCGGCGCGCAGCGCGGCGCGCTTCTTGCGGGCGCTCCGCGCTGGTTGCTGTCACTGAGGAGAGCGGGTGTTCCGCCCGCCCCGTTGCGCTGCGCAAGTCTAATGCGACCTGGGCCCGCGCGTTCGATCCGCCCGCACTGAGCGGGGCATGGGTCTGACCGTGCCTTGGCCCAGCCGGCGCTCGCGCCCGGGTGGACTGCGGCTTGAGAGAGGTCCCGCTGGCGCTCACTCGAGTCGCCGGATATTCGCGATCACGCCCAAGCGCTGGTCGCCGGCCGGTACCCGTTCCCTCAAAGCCCGAACCACGCCCCGCGCCCCGCAAACGCCCGAACCGAGCGCTCCACGCTCCTCGGCCAAAGCGTGACATTGGGGTCTGACCCCTTTGTCCCCAACCCCGCCCCGCACACCGCCAACGCCCGATCTGAGTCCCGCTCCTCGGCCAACTGAGCATTGGGGTCAGACCCCTGATTCTCACTCACGCACCTCGGCCCAAGCAGAACCCGCGCTAGCGGTACGCGCGGATGGGCGGGCCGCGGAAGACGGTGCCGTCGGGAGCGGTCCACTCGACGCGGAAGCGGCGGCCCGTGCGGTAGCCGGTCGTCAGGCGCCAGTAGCCGGCGGCGTTCGTCGTGACGGTCCGCAGCCTGTGGAACGCCTTGTGGCGGTCGGCGACCAGCACGACCCCGGTGGTGCTCGCGGCGGCCGGGCGGATCAGGCCCCAGAGCGACACGCGCGAACCGCGGCGCTTGGCGGCCAGCGGCAGGCGGAACGCCTGCAGCGCCGGCTTCGCCTTGCCCGCTGACGTCTTGAGGCCGGACTCGAAGCCGCCGAAGCGCGCGAGGCGCGGGCCGCTGCGCGGAAGGTCGTCGCGCAGCAGGTACTGCGAGAACGCGACGACGCGCGGGTTGTCGTAGGCGATGCGCTCGCTGATCGCCTGGAACTCGGCCTGGCGCGCGAGTGAGACGCCCAGCAGCGGGTCGGGCTTGCTCTGGATGCCGAACTCCGTCAGCCAGATCGGCATGTGCTTGCGGATGCGCCCCGCGCGCCCCGCGCGATCGAGCGCGTGCGTCAGGCGGCTGAGCACGCCGATCGTCACGTCGTTGGGCCCCGGCGGCTTGAAGAACGGGCCCTTGCGCGTCGTGTAGGCGTGGTGCGCGTACCCGGCCGCCGGCAGCGACCGGCACTTGCCGCGGGCGCGGTAGTGGCTGTCGAGGCACAGCACGCCGCGCAGGAACGTCAGCGGCGCGACGACCTTGCCGGTCCCGCGCGGGGCGGTCTCGCCGACGAGCACGGGCGCCTTGGAGCCGGCGTCGGCGAAGCCGCGGATCGCCGCGAAGTAGAGGTTGCGGTAGAGCCGCGGCGACAGCGGGCCGGTGGCGCGCCGAGAACTGCGGGCGCAGGAACTCCGGATGGTTGGGCTCGTTCCAGATCGAGTACGTCGTCACCTCGTCGCCGAAGTGCTTCGCGACGGCCACGACGAACATGCGGAACTCGTTCGGGCTCGGCCGCGTGACGGTGTCGCGCGCGCCGTTGGTGGCCCAGCGCGGCACCGGCCCGCTGAGCGTGAGCAGCACGTTCCAGCCGCGCGCCTTCGCCTCGTCGAGCACCGGCTGGTAGCGCGACCAGTCGTACGCGGACGGATCGGTCGCGTCGAACTTCGGCTTGACCCGTGAGGACGCCGCGGGCGCAACGTCGCGCCAGTACATGACGAGCCGCAGCGAGTGCACGCCGAACGACGAGATGTCGTTGAACGCGCCCTCGCGCGAGGCGGGGTCGAGCAGGTCGCGCGGGGCCTCGAAGCTCGTGACCTGGCCGTGCGAGGCCACGGCCGAGCCGGCCGGCGCCAGGAGCGCGACAACGAGCACGGTGATGAGCAGGGACAGACGGCGCATGAGAGAGGGAACTACCGAGACGACGCGCGGCAAGCGCCGTTGTTCCTCTCTTCCCAACACCACTCTCGCCACACGTTGCGCACGATGAGATACCTTCGAGTAGGTATGTCGCTGCGTGACGACCTCCTCGACACGGCCATCGAACGCTTCGCCGAGCATGGCCCCGGCGACGAGCTTCGATGCGATCGCCGCCGACGTCGGCGTCACGAAGGGCGCGCTGTACCACCACTTCGGCTCGAAGGACGGGCTCGTCGAGGAGGTCTACAAGGAGGCGATCCGCCGCCACGCCGCGCGCGTGATGCAGGCCAGCGCGACGGGCGACGGCCGCACGCGCCTGCTCGCCCTCGTCGACGCAAGCGCGCGGCTGTACGGCTCGCGCACGCCGTTCTATCGCCTGCTCACGACGCTGCACCTCGAAGCGGCGACGAGCCGGCGCCACCTCGAGGACATCGCGCGCCGCGTCCAGCGCCGACAGCGCGAGCACATGATCGAGCTCGTCCGAGCCGGTCAGCACGACGGCTCGATCCGGTCCGAGATCGACGCCGAGGCCGTCGGCCTGACCGTCAACGCCGCGCTCGAGGGCTTCTTGGTCCAGCAGCTCGAGCCCCAGGCCGCGCAGCGGCGCTGGGTCGCAAAGTTCCGAACCCTCCTGGAGGACCTCCTGTGATCGACTTCACGACCCCACCCGAGCTCGAGGAGCTGCTCGAGCGCATCCGCGCCTACATCGCGCACGACGTCCTCCCCGCCGAGTCGGAGATCACCGACCCGAACGACATCCTCACGAGCTGGCACGTCGTCGAGCGGCTGCGCGACCGCGCGCGCGAGCTGGGCATCTACACGCCGCACCTGCCCGAGGAGTGGGGTGGCCTGGGCATCGGGGTGCTCGGCATGTCGCTGATCTCGCAGGAGTGCGGCGTCAGCGGCCTCGCGTCGCTGGGCCTCAACGCGATGGCGCCCGACGAGGGCAACATGCACACGCTGCTGATCGCCGGCGACGACGACCAGAAGGAGCGGTTCCTGCGCCCGCTGGCCGAGGGCGCCATCCGCTCGTGCTTCGCGATGACCGAGCCCGACGTCGCGAGCAGCGACCCCACCAACCTCCGGACGACCGCGGTCCGCGACAACGGCGAGTGGGTCATCAACGGGCGCAAGTGGTGCATCACGGGCGCGAACGGCGCCGCCTTCGGCATCGTGGTCGCGAAGACCGGGACCGACGAATCCGCCGGACACCGCAACTACTCGCTGATCCTCGTCCCGACCGACACGCCTGGGTGGAAGGTGGAGCGCGACCCCGAGTGGATGGGGTCGCACTCCCCCGGCGGCCATCCGATCATCGAGCTCAGCGACGTCCGCGTGCCGGCGGGCAACCTGCTCGGCACCGAGGGCGAGGGCTTCGTCATCGCGCAGAAGCGGCTCGCGGGTGGGCGCCTCGCCCACGCGATGCGCTGGATCGGCGTCGCCCAGCGCGCGCTGGACCTGAGCGCGTCGAGGACGCTCGAGCGCGAGACGTTCGGCAAGCACCTGGCCCGCCATCAGATGATCCAGGCGTTCCTGGCCGACAGCGCGATCGACCTCTACGCCTCGCGGCTGATGGTGCTGCACGCCGCGTGGAAGGTCGAGAACGGCCTCCCCCACCGCCAGGAGATCGCGATGGCGAAGACGTTCGTCTCCGAGGCGTTCGGCCGCGTCGCCGACCGCGCGGTGCAGATCCACGGCGCCGCCGGCATCGCGATGGACCTGCCGATCGCGCGGATCTATCAGGATGCACGCGCAGCGCGGATCTACGACGGCGCCAGCGAGGTGCACCGGATGACGATCGCGCGCGAGCTGCTGAAGCTCGCGATGAACGGAGAATCGACCCGACAGGCCTGTGGAGCGCTCTAGCGAATGCCGATCGACGTAGCCCCCGACGACATCGTCCAGACCCACGAGGAGGGCGAGGCCAACGAGCGCCCGCCGCTGCTCGTCCTGGAACCGCTGAAGGCGTTCCTCGACGAGCACGGCCTCGGCTCCGGCGACCTGCACGTGGAGCCCGTCGGCGACGGGCACTCCAACGTGACGTACGCGATCACGCGCGACGGCACGGAGGTGATCGTGCGCCGCCCGCCGCGCCCGCCGCTGCCGCCAAGCGCGCACGACGTGCTGCGCGAGGCGCGCGTGCTGCGCGCGCTCGCGGGCAAGGCGCGGGTGCCGAAGGTGCTCGCCGTCTCGGAGGGCGGCGTGATCGGCTGCCCGTTCTACGTGATGGAGCGCGTGCAGGGCCACGTCATCACGACGGCGGTGCCGGCTGAGCTCGACAGCGTCGAGGACCGCCGGCGGATGGGCGAGGAGCTCGTCGACACGCTCGTCGAGCTGCACGCGATCGACTGGGAGGCGGCGGGGCTCGAGGGCTTCGGCAAGCCGACCGGCTACCTCGAGCGCCAGCTCAAGCGTTTCCTCGGCCTCTGGGACCACAACAGGACGCGCGAGATCCCCGCGGTCGAGACGGTCGCCGACTGGCTGAAGGCGAACTTCCCGCAGAGTGGGGCCTCGACCGTCGTGCACGGCGACTACCGCCTCGGCAACACGATGTTCGCCCCCGAGGCGCCGGCGCGGTTGAAGGCGATCTTCGACTGGGAGATGTCGACGATCGGCGACCCGCTCGCGGACCTGGGCTACATGTGCACGATCTGGATCGACCGTGGCGACCCGTCGCTGGGCATGTTCGAGCTCAACGGCATCACGCGTGAGGAGGGCTTCCCGCTGCGCGCCGAGCTCGTCGCGCGCTACGAGGAACGCTCCGGGCGTTCGATGACGGACATTCGCTGGTACCAGACGCTGGCGCTGTGGAAGTCGATCGTGTTCATGGAGGGCAACTTCAAGCGCGCGCAGTCCGGCGCCACCGACGACCCGTACCTGAAGGGCTTCGGCGAGGGCGTCATGCAGCTGGCCGAGCGCGCGGAGGCGCTGACGCGTGACTAGGCGCGGGCTCCTGATCGATTGGGGCGGCGTCCTCACGACCGACCTGTTCGCGTCATTCGCGTCGTTCTGCGAGGCCGAGGGGCTCGAGGCCGCGAAGGTGCGCGAGCTGTTCCGCCACGACGAGGCGGCGCGCGACCTGCTGATCGAGTTCGAGTGCGGCCGCGTCGCCGAGCCGGAGTTCGAGCGGCGGTTCGCGCCGATGCTCGGCGTGCCCGACGACGGGCTCGTCGAGCGGATGTTCGCCGGCAGCGCGCCCGACACCCGGATGCTGGGCGCGGTCAAGGCCGCCCGCGACGCCGGGGTGAGGACCGGCCTGATCTCGAACTCCTGGGGCGTCGATCGCTACCCGCAGGAGCTGATGGACGATCTCTTCGACGGCGTGGTGATCTCCGGCATCGTGGGGATCCGCAAGCCCGCGCCGGAGATCTACGCCATGGGCGCCGCGGCGGTCAAGCTCGCGCCGTCGGAGTGCGTCTTCGTGGACGACCTGGGCTTCAACCTCAAGCCGGCGAAGGAGCTCGGGATGGCGACGGTGCTGCACAGCGACGCCCCGCAGACGATCGTCCAACTCGAGGGACTGCTCGGCGTTACATTGACCTGATGCCGGCCGCCGACCTCCCGCCCGACGAGGAAGCCCGACTCAAGGCGCTGCGGGAGCTCGAGCTCCTCGACACGGAGCCTGAGGCGGAGTTCGACGAGCTGGTGCGACGTGCCGCGGCCGCGACCGACGCCCCGATCGCGGTGATCACGCTCGTCGACGAGGCGCGCCAGTGGTTCAAGGCGCGCGTGAACCTCGAGCTCGAGTCCACCGACCGCGACGTCTCGTTCTGCGCCCACGCGATCCTGACGCCCGACGACCTCACCATCGTGCCCGACACGCTCGAGGACGAGCGCTTCAACGACAACCTGCTCGTCACCGAGGACCCGAACATCCGCTTCTACGCGGGCGCGCCGATCTTCACGCCCGACGGCCACCCGGTCGGGACGCTGTGCGTGATCGACGCGGCGCCCCGCAACCTGAGCGCCGAGCAGGCCCAGGCGCTGCGCGAGCTGGCCGGCGAGGTCTCGCGCCAGATCGAGCGGCGCCGGCTCGCAGCGCGCGCGGGCCAGCTAGGTCGAGCTCTCGATCCGCTGGCGCAGGTCGGAGCCGCGGCCGGCGGCGACCGCGCGCGCCGCGCGCTGCTCGGTGAGGTCGTAGCCGCGCGCCTGGGCGAGCTCGAGCAGCTCCTGGCGCTCCTCGGCCTCCCGCGCGGACTTGATGAACAGCCACGCGAACAGGCAGATCGTCAGGATCGACTCCTCGACCATCATGATCCCGCCGGCCGCGTTCTGATCAGCCGCCGGGCTGATCTTCCAGAACGCCTCGCCCTTCGCGTAGACGTCGTAGAACGCGTTGCCGCCGAACACGAAGACGTTCGCGAGGATCGCGCCGAGCAGGCGCACCGAGACGATGTAGCCGAGGCGCGCGAGGTTGCCGAACCAGGCCGGCTTGGGCAGCGGCCCGAACAGGCACATCCACATGTTCGCGCCGAGCGCGATGAACAGCAGGTGCTGGAGCGCGTGCACGCCGGAGTGGCGCACCGCGCCCTCGTGCAGCACGGCGATGTGCCAGGCGTAGAGGTTCAGCGCCCACAGCGGCAGCGCCACCAGCGGATGCGCGAGCACGCGCATCCGGTCGAAGAAGCGGATCCGCAGGACCGGCGCCAGCAACGGTCCGGTCAGGCCGACCACGAGCAGCAGCGCGGCGATGTCCGACAGGATCAGGTGCTCGGCCATGTGCGCGAGGAACAGCTCGTCGCTGATGTGGCCGAGCGGGCTGGCGAGCGTCACGACGATCAGCGTCAGGCCGGCGTAGAAGCAGCCCTGCCGCCAGCGCGGGACCGCGCGGGGCGTGTTCTCGAGGTGGTGCGCTCGCAGCGCGTACAGGACGCCGCTCAGCGTCGCCGGAAGGAGCTGCAGCGGGGCGAACGTCCCGCCCCCGACGTGGGCGAGGACCAGCATCAGCCCACCGCGATCAGGGCCACACCGGTGAGCGCGGCCACCACCCCCGCGGCCTGCACCATGCGCACGCGCTCGTCCAGCACCGCGCGGGCGAGGATGACGGTCGCGATCGGGTACAGGCTGCCGACCACCGAGACGATGCTCAGGTCGCCGTGCGTGTTGGCGAACCCGTACAGCCCGGTTGCGATCAGATCGACCGCGCCGGCGGCGCCCAGGACGAGCAGGTCGCTGCCACGGGGCAGTCCCACGCCGCGCGCCAGCACGGCGAGGCCGACGACCGGGACCGCGATGCCGCGTCCGAGCACGACGGTCCAGAGCACCGACTCGTCGGCGGCGACGTCCGCGCCGATGAAGTACGTGCCGAACCCGATCGCGGCGAGCAGCGCCAGCACGATGCTCGTCCGCCCGGCGCTCGCCTGCTCCTCGTCCTCGTGGACCTCGCGCGACGCCAGGATGACGCCCGCCGTCGTGACGACGAGCCCGACGACGACGATCGCGCTCGGGCGGTCGCCGGTCGCGATGCCGACGATCACCGGCAGCGCCACGCCGGTGGCGCTGATCGGGGCGACGATCGACATCGTCCCGATCGCCAGAGCACGGTAGAACGCGCCGAGCGCGACGATCCCCGCGGTGCCGGCGCCCAGCGCGCAGAGCACCGCGCGGGTCGACGGGAACGGATCGCCCGCGATCGCCAGCACGACGATGCCCAGCAGCAGCCCGGACACCTCGATGGTGAACAGCACGGCGAGCGCCGAATAGCGCTTGGCCTTCAGGCCGCCGAAGAAGTCCGCCGAGCCCCAGCAGGCCGACGCGGCGAGTGCGAACGCGATTCCCACCCCATGATCCTGTCAGCCGCGCAGCGCCGGCGGATCGACGAGATTCACGACGGCCTGCACGGTCTGCGCCGCCACCGGGCCCGCGACCGGCAGCGGGCGGACCGGTCCGCGACCTGCGTGCCGGTGTCGTGGACGGGGTGCGGCTGCGCGGGCGCCGGCGCCGGGGGCGGCCCGGGTGACGGCGTCGCGGGCGGCGAAGCCGGCAGCCCGCCTGCCTGCCCCGGGCGCGAGTCGCCCGGCAGCCCCTTCGCCTGGCGGCGACCCGCGCGGGGCTGCTTGCCGCCGTCCGGCGCGCGACGCGGCTGCGCCACGCCGACCGCCGACCGCCCGCGTGCGCGGGCGCTCGTCGCGCTGCGGTCGCGCAGCCGGCACGGCAGCTGGCCTCGTCGGGCGGCACCGCTGGGCCGTTCAGCACGTCGTCGAGCGACCCGATGCCGCCTCCGCCGCCGACGACCGACAGCGCGATCGCCGCGGCGATCGCCGCGGGAACGAGGATCGCCACCCCTGAGGCGCGAAGCGCCTGGCGGATCCAGGACCGGACCACGAAGTGGACCGTAGCGGGTTGCCGGCGCGATACGTTGCGCATCGTGGGAAGGCTGTCGATCGCGCGTTCGATGCGCGTTGCGCTGCTCGGGCTTGCGCTGGTGCTTGCCGTCGTCGCCGGGCTGGGGGTCGCCCAGCTCTACTCGGCGCGCCAGGCCTACGAGGATCGGCTGGCCAACGGCTACGGCCTGCAGGCCTCGGCGGGCCGGCTGCTCGCGGCCGGCGTCGTCGCCGAGGCGTCGAGGTCCACGCCCCAGGGCGCGCAGGCCCAGCGGGCGTTCGAGACCGAGCTCGCGCAGGCGCGCAGGCTCGCGCACGGCGACCCGCGTAGCGAGCAGCTCGTGGTGCGCGCGTCCGGCGGCGGGACGGCGGCGCGCGCGGCCGCGGCCGCACTGTCGGCGCGCCAGAACCAGCGCATCGCCGACGCGCGGCGCACCGCGCGCCACGACACCCGCGTCGCCGTTGCGGTGATCGTCGCCGGCGGCGTGCTCGCGCTGGCTGGCGGCGCTCGCGCTCGTGGCCGCGCTGGTGAGCTCGCTCAGGCGCCCGCTCGACGAGCTCGTCGGGGCGACGGCGCGCCTTGCGGGCGGCGACCTCGGCGCCCGCGTGCGCGAGGACGGGCCCTGGGAGCTGCGCGCGCTCGGGGGGTCGTTCAACGCGATGGCGGCGGACCTCGAGTCCGCGACGCGCCGGATCGAGGGCGAGCGCGCGCGGCTGGACACGACGATCCGGTCGCTGACGACGGGCTGCTCGTCGTCGGCGCCGATGGCTCGGTCGAGCACGCCAACGAACGCGCCCGCTACCTGCTGCCCGACCCGTCCGTGCTGCCGCCGGTCGACGGAGGCGCTCGGGCAGGAGGTCATGCTGGAGCACGACGGCCGCACGCTGGTGCTCACCGCAGCGCAGCTGGCCGGCGACGCCGGCGATCGTCTGGACGGTGCGCGACGCCACCGAGCGCGCTCGGCTGGAGCGACTGAAGTCGGAGTTCGTCGCGACCGCGTCGCACGAGCTGCGCAGCCCGCTCACGTCGATCAAGGGCTTCGTCGAGCTGCTCGCCGCCGATGCGTCGCTTGTCGGAGCGCCAGGCCGAGTTCGTCCAGATCGTCGCGCTGTCGACGAACCGGCTCGTCGATCTCGTCAACGACCTGCTCGACGTCGCACGCGTCGAGGCCGGGCGCGTCGAGATGCAGCGCCGCGCCCACCGACGTGCGCGAGATCGTGCGCGAGGTCGCCACGCTGATGCGCCCGCGGATCGACGACAAGGGACAGCGGCTCGACATCGACATGCCGGACGAGCTGCCCGCGGCGCTCGCCGACCCCTCACGGATCCGCCAGGTGCTCACCAACCTGGTGACCAACGCGCACCTCTACACGGGCAAGGGCGGGACGTTGTCGATCGCCGCTCGGGCGGAGGGCCGCTGCGTCGCCCTCGAGGTCGCCGACAACGGGCGCGGCATGAGCGAGGAGGAGGCGCACCACGCGTTCGACCGCTTCTACCGTGCGGCCCAGGGCGACGGGCCGGGAACCGGCCTCGGGCTCTCGATCGTGCAGTCGCTCGTCGAGCTGCACGACGGCAGGGTCGACCTCGCAGACCGAGCCGGGCGCGGGCTCGCGCTTCACCGTGCTGATCCCGCAGGCGCCGCCGCTCGCCGAGGACGGGCGCGGCGCGCCGCGCGCGGCGCTGCACGGCAAGCGCGTGCTCGTCATCGACGACGAGCCCGCGATCGCGCAGCTGATCGCCACGCGCCTGGAGCCGTTCGAGGTCGACGACGGCGGTGGCCCACTCGGGCGAGGAGGCGCTGCGCCGCCTGCGGGCCGAGCCGTTCGACGCGATCACGCTGGACATCCTGATGCCCGGGATGAGCGGCTTCGAGGTGCTGCGCCAGCTGCGCGCCGACCCCGAGCTGCGCGGGCTGCCCGGTGGTCGTCGTCTCGGTGTTCTCCGGGCACGAGGCGCTGGCGGGCGAGTGGGTCGTGGCGAAGCCGATCGACGCCGACGAGCTCGTCGACGCGCTCGGCGCCGCCGTTGCTCGCCGGTCGCGTCCGGGTGCTGGTGGTCGGGCGCGGCGAGTCGCGCGAGCAGCTCGAGCCGCGGCTCGACGAGCTCGGCATCGAGCACGAGTGGGCGACGAGCTCGGGCGCAGCGGCGCGGCTGTGCCAGCAGCGCCACTTCGAGGTGGCGCTCGTCGACGCCGGGCTGTCGCATCCCGAGAACGCGCTCGCCGCGCTGGACCTGCGCGGGCGCCGGCTGCGGCGCAGCGTGGTCGTCTTCTCGTCGGGCAACGGCGACCAGCCCGCGGGTTTCGCGCGGCTGGACGCCGAGCCGGTGGGGCTCGAGGACGCCGGGGCAACGGTCCTACAGCTGCTTCAGGGCGGGTAGGCTGCGGCGCTGTGGAGGCGGACCTCGTTGCGCGGCTTGAGGAGAAGGAGCGCCAGCTCGAGCGCTACGCGGCGGACCTGCGCGAGACGTTCAAGGCCGAGCGCGCGCGCTCGCAGGAGCTGCGCGCCTCCTACATGGCGACGGTCCGCGCGCTGGCGAACGCCGTCGAGGCACGCGACGCCTACACCGGCCAGCACGCCGAGCGCGTGGCGGCGTACGGGCTGGAGCTCGCGCGCGCGGCGGGGCTCGCGCTCGCCGACGACCAGCAGACCGAGTTCGGCTTCCTGCTGCACGACGTCGGCAAGGTCGCCGTGCCCGACGCGATCCTGTTCAAGCCCGCGCCGCTCACCGACGAGGAGCGCGTGCTGATGGAGCGCCACCCCGTGATCGGCTGGGAGATCCTGCGCGACATCGACTTCCTCGGCGACGCCAAGCTGGTCGTCCGCCACCACCACGAGCGCTGGGACGGCGGCGGCTACCCCGAGGGGCTGGCGGGCGAGGAGATCCCGCTCGCAGCGCGCCTGTTCGCGGTCGCCGACACGCTCGACGCGCTCACCACCGACCGTCCCTACCGGCCGGCCGGCACGTTCGCGGAGGCACGCCGCGATCATCGCCTCGGGCGACGGGTCGCAGTTCTGCCCGTCATGCGTCGAGGCGCTCGGCGCCGTGCCGGACGAGCGCCTCGAAGAGCTGCGCGCGGAGATCGCGTGAGCCGGTCGGTCCTGATCGTCGACGACGACCCGTTCATCCGCCGGCTGATCGCGACGACGCTCGAGGACGTGGCGAGCTTCGACATCGACGAGGCCGGCGACGGCGTGGAGGCGATCGAGGCGGCGAAGGCAACCGAACCGGCGATCGTCTTCCTCGACATCGACATGCCGCGGATGAACGGCATCGACGCCTGCCGCGAGCTGCGCGCGCTCGACGGGACCATCGCGCCGATGAAGATCGTGATGCTGACCGCCGCCGGCCCGGACGCCGAGGCCGAGGCCCGCGCGGCGGGCGCCGACCTCTTCCTCAGCAAGCCGTTTTCTCCCCTCGACCTGCTCCAATTGGTGGATTCCCTTGGCGGGTGACCACGAACCCGTGCTTGCCGAGCAGCTCGTCGGCCGTCGCATCGCCGACGTCCAGCTGGACGACATCGGCGACGGCTACGTCGTACTGGTCCTCGACGACGGCACGTCGCTCGAGATCCGGACGTCGACGGTCGGGCACCTGCTGTTGAGCAGGCGCCCGGCCTGACGTTTCGCTAGTCGCGCTTCCCGCGGCCCCAGAGGAACTTGAACGCCTTCATCAGGCGGTCGGTGTTCTTCTTGGTGTACGGGAACATGTGCAGGTCGCGCTTCATGTTCAGGCGCGAGACCAGGAGCGCCTGCTGGGCGCAGTACTTGCGGATGCCGCCGGCGCCGTGGCGGTGGCCCAGGCCCGACGCCTTCCAGCCGCCCATGGGCAGCTCGATCGCGGAGTAGTTGAGCATCGCGTCGTTGACGCAGACCGCGCCGGCCTCCAGGCGCCGCGCCACGGCCTCGCCGCGCCCGACGTCCTTGGAGAACACCGACGCCGCCAGGCCGTACGGCGAGTCGTTCGCCAGCCGGATGGCCTCCTCGGCGTCGCGGACCTTCATGATCGGCATCGTCGGCCCGAAGGTCTCCTCGCGCATGCAGTCCATGTCGGGCGTGACGTCCACGAGGACGGTCGGCTCGAAGAAGTAGCCCTTGCCACTGCCGCGGTGCCCGCCGGTGAGCGCTTTGGCGCCCTTGGCAACCGCGTCGTTGACGTGGGCCTCGACGATGTCCACCTGCTTGGGGAAGGTCATCGAGCCCACCTCGACGGTGCCCGCGCCACCCGACGGATCGCCCTGGCGGATCGCCTTGACCTTCTCGGTCACCTTCGCAACGAACTCGTCGTACACGGGCTCCTCGACGAACACGCGCTCGACCGAGATGCAGGTCTGGCCCGAGTTCTGCATCGAGTAGTACGTCGCCGCGTTCGCGGCGCGCTCGAGGTCGGCGTCGGACAGCACGATCATCGGGTCCTTGCCGCCGAGCTCGAGCGACACGGGCGTCAGCGTCTCGGCGGCGGTCTGCATGACCTTCTTGCCGGTAGCGGTCGAGCCGGTGAACATGATCATGTCGACCTCGTTCACCAGCGCGGCGCCGGTGGCGCCGTAGCCCGTCGCGACCTGGAAGACGTTCTCGGGCATGCCGCATTCCTTGAGGCCTTCGAGCATCAGCATGCTGGTCAGCGGCGTGATCTCCGACGGCTTGAGGATCACGCTGTTGCCTGCCATCAGCGCTGGGATGCAGTCGCCGAAGGAGTTCGTCAGCGGGTAGTTCCACGGGCCGATGACGCCGATCAGGCCAAGCGGCCGGTAACGGACCATGAGCTTCTTGCCCTTGACCAGCACCGCGCTCGACTTGACCTTCTCGTCGGCGAGGTACTTCTCGGCGTTCTTTGCCCAGAAGCCGAACGCGTTGGCGCCGTAGGAGATCTCGGCGAGCTGCGCGTCCTCCCAGGACTTGCCCGTCTCCTTGACGATCGTCTCGATCACCCGCGGCGCGTTGTCGAGCAGCCACTTCTGCATGCGCAGCATCACGCGCGCACGGCCGGCGAACCCGAGCGCCTCCCACCCCGGCTGCGCCGCGCGGGCGCGCTTCGCCATCTCGCGGACCTCGTCCGCGGACAGATCCGGGACGTGGGCGATGATCTCGCCCGTCGCGGGATTCTCGACGGGAACCTGCCCCGCCTGGTGGCCATTCGTCGTGACCGCCTCGGGGGCGGCCCTTTCCTCGGTACCGGCCATAGGGGACCCTCTCCAAGCTGAAGACTGGCTGACCGGCCAAATCTACCGAGTCTCCGACGGAGTGTCAGTCGGTAGGGGCCCCAGCGCGCCGTGAACTGTCGGCCGGAGAGGCGCGTTTGCGCGCTTTGGCCGAGTCGCGTGAGTGAGAATCTGGGGTCTGGCCCCTCATTCTCAGGCGTGGCCGGGAGCGGCCCCGCGGGGACAAAAGGGTCAGACCCCAATGTCACGCTTTGGCCGAGGAGCGTGAGCGCTCGGCTCGGGCGCTTGCGGGGTGCGGGGCGTGGTTTGGGCATTGAGGGAACGGGTCCGCAACACACGGCTGAACGAAATCCACCGTGGCGGGGGATTTCGTCAGCCGCGCGGAGTTGTGGGCCGGATATACCGCGCAATGCGCGGAAAATCCGGCCCACGACGAGCGCGGCGGTTCACCCCCTCCCTCAGTGACAGCAACGCGCGCGACGCGCCCGCGCCAGCGAACGCGCTGCGCACCACCGAAGTGACACCGGGGCTACGCGAACGTGATCGACTCGATGCGCTGGTCGGCGACCGGACGGTCGTTTGCGCCCGTGTCGGTGCCCTCGATCTTGTCGACGACGTCCATGCCGTCGGTCACCTGGCCGAAGACGGTGTGCTTGCCGTCCAGCCACGGCGCGGCGTCGGTCGTGACGAGGAAGAACTGCGAGCCGTTGGTGTTCGGGCCGGCGTTGGCCATCGCCAGCGCGCCGCGGACGATCTTGTGGTCGTTGAACTCGTCCTCGAACGTGTAGCCCGGGCCGCCGGTGCCGGTGCCCTGCGGGCAGCCGCCCTGGATCATGAAGTCCTTGATGACGCGGTGAAAGATGAGGCCGTCGTAGAAGCCGTCGCCCGCGAGCTTCTTGAAGTTCTCCACGGTCTTGGGCGCGTCCTCGTCGAACAGCTCGAGGCCGATCGCACCCTCACTCGTCTGCATCGTCGCCTGGCTCGGCATCAGCTCACCCCAGAATCGTCAGTTCGTTGATCTTCACGGTCGGGCCCTTCTTCGGCGGCGTGGTGAACCACAGCAGCACGTAGCGGTACCGGTGGCTGTCGCTCGCCAGCGCGATTGCATCGTCCTTCGCCACGCCCGACTTGTTGTGCAGGTGCGCCCAGCGCGTGTCGAGGATGTCCGGCGGCAGCTCGGCGGTGTCGGCGGCGTAGGTCTCGATGCGGAAACCCGGCGTGCTCGTCCGCAGCTTGAGCTGCTTGACCGAGCGCTTCTTGGAGAGGTCCACCACCAGGCCGACCTGCATGTCCTGGCCGTCGGCCACCGAGGTGACCTTCCACGCCGTGGTGGTGTCGCCGTCGTAGGCGTCGGCGGGGTCGCCGTTGGCGGTCATCCGCGTGTACGGGTCGTACAGCGATGCCGCGTCGGCGCCGAGGTCGATCGGTTGGATCGCCGGCTGGGCAGGCTTGGAAGGCGTCGTCGTGGCCGGTGTCGTGTTCGCGGGCGTGGTCGGCGCGGACGTCGACGGCGCCGACGGCGCCGGCGTCGCGGGGTGCGAGACCGGGGGCGCCGGCGTGGAGGACTGCGGCGGCTTGACCGTGGGCAGCGGCTGGGCGGGCGCGGCGGGCGTCGTGGCGGCGGGCGCGGCGGGCGTCGCGGGCGGCGCCTGGGCGACGGGCGCACCCGAGGCGGCGGCCGGCTTGGCGACCTCGCGCCCTGCGTCGCCGTTGATCGCGGCGTAGCCCGCGGTGACCGCGCCGGCGACCAGCGCCAGCGTCAGCCCGACGATCGTGGTTGCGGCCCGCATCCCGGGCCGGCGGCCGAGACGGCCGGGCGCGGCCGCGCCGCACTCCAGGCACCAATCCTGGCCGGGCACCATCTCCGCGCCGCACTGCGCGCAGGCACGGGTGACCGCTGCCGGCGCCGGACCGGGGGGTTCCTGCTCGGAATGCGCGAAGCGCGGTTCGTCAGCAGGCGCGTGTGGATCTCGGACGAGCGTGTCCACGGTTCAACAGGGTAGACGCCCCAGACGCCTTAAAGTCGCGCCGGAGCCAGGCGCAATGACCGCACAGCGCCCACGATTCGTTCGGCATCTGACGCCGGAACGGACAGGACGCTGAAGCGCTCGAGCACCTTCACGTCCCGCACTGCTTCCCCATCCACGCCCGCCTCATGCGTCACGGCGTGCACGAGATCGGAGACCTCGACGCCGTCGGCGCGGCCGCCTTCGGCGATCAGCTTGGCGAACGGCTCGTCGCCGTTGCGCGACAGGTGCGGCTTGGAGTGCCGCCGCGGACGCTCTTCGATGTGCGCCGGCTTGGTGTGCGCACCGGCCTCCCAGGGCGTGATCTCCTGGCCGACGTGCTTCTCGATCGCGGCCAGCTCCTTGCTCTGGCGCGGCTCGACGAACGTGATCGCGCGGCCTGAGCGCCCGACGCGGCCGGTGCGCCCGATGCGGTGCACGTAGACGTCGGGCGAGACGGGGACGTCGAAGTTCACGACGTGCGTGACCGTGGAGATGTCCAGGCCGCGGGCGGCGACGTCGGTCGCGACGAGGATCGGCACGCGGCCGCCCTTGAACGACAGCATCACGCCGTCGCGCTGACCCTGGCTCATGTCGCCGTGCAGCGCCTTGACGTTCATGCCCTTGTCGCGCAGCTTGCGGAACAGCTGATCGGCGCGGATCTTGGTGCGGGTGAAGACGATCGCCTGATCGGGCCGCTCGGACGCCAGCACGTCCACGAGCGTGTCGGCCTTCTCGTTGGACTTGGTCTGCAGGCTGAACTGCTCGACCGTGTCGACGGTCAGGAACTGCGACTTCACCTTGATGAGCTCGGGGTGGTACAGGTAGCGATCGGCGAGCTTGCGGATCGGCGGCGGCATCGTGGCGCTGAACAGCGCGGTCTGGCGGCCGTTCGGCGTCGCGTTGAGGATCTTCTCGACGTCCTCGAGGAAGCCGAGGTCCAGCATCTCGTCGGCCTCGTCCAGCACGACGAAGCGACACGAGGACAGGTGGAGCGATCCGCGACCCATCAGGTCCAGCACGCGGCCGACGGTGCCGACCACGACGTGGCCGCCGTCGTGCAGCTGCGATTGCTGCGTGCGGATCGGGGCGCCACCGAAGACCGCGACGACGTCGACGCGCTTGCGGGCGCCGTAGGTGCGCAGCGCCTGGGTGACCTGGATGCACAGCTCGCGCGTCGGCGTGAGCACCAGCGCCTGGACCTCCGGCTCGGAGGGATCGACGTGCTCCACGATCGGCAGGCCGAAGGCTGCGGTCTTGCCCGAACCCGTCTGGGCCTGGCCGATGATGTCCCCGCCGTTGAGCAGCGGCGGGATGGCCTGCTCCTGGATGGGGCTGGGTTTTTCGTAGCCGACGTCCTGCAGCGCCTGCAGCGTCGACTCGCTGAGGCCGAGGTCGGCGAAGGCGGTCATTTCCCGCCAGTCTAGGCGGTGTGCTCCCACACGGCCTCGCCGGCATGGGTGCGGTCGGTGCGCAGGAACCCGGCGCCCCGCGCGACCGCCTGGGAAGCGAGGTTGTCGTCGGCGACGTGCGCCTCGACCACCCGGGCGCCGGCGCGCTCGTGCAGCCAGGCGGTGAGCGCCGTGACCGCTTCGACGGCGACGCCCTGCCCGCGGCGCTGCGGGACCACGGCATAGGCCACCTCGGCCGCGCCTCCGCGGACGGTCGCCTGCACCCACCCCGCCGCGTCGTCGTCGCGGTCGACGATGAGCCAGTTCAGCCAGCGCTCGCTGCCGTCGGGCGACGTCCGCGACTCCCAGCCGCGCAGCCGCGCCCTCACCGCGTCGAGATCGCCGGCGTTCAGCCACTCGCGCAGCTCGAGCAGCGCCGGAGCATCGGCCTCCACGAGCGGCCGCAGGACGAACCGCGGTGTGTCGATGCGCATCTACGCCGTGGGGTCGAGCAGGACCTTCCCGGTGGTGCGGCGCTCGCGCAGGTCGATCTGGGCCTGCGCGGCGTCGGCCAGCGGGTAGGCGGGACCGACCACGGCGCGCAGCTCGCCGGCCGCCACGCGGGCGAACAGGTCGGCCAGCGCATCGTCGATCATCGCCGGGCGGCCGAGGCAGTGCATGAGCCAGAAGCCCACGACCGTGCGCGACTTGCGCATCAGGGCTCCGGTCTGGACCGTGTTCGCCTCCTCGGAGGCGATCCCGTAGGTCACGCAGCGCCCGAACGGCGCCAGCGCTTCCATGCACTCCTCGAACACGCGGCCGCCGGCCATCTCGAAGACCGCGTCGACCTTCTCGCCCAGGTTCGCCTCCACCAGCCGGTCCCCCAGGCCGTCAGGCGAGGCGTCGACGGCCACGTCCGCGCCGAGCTCGAGCGTCAGGTCGCGCTTGGCCTGCGACGACGCGACCGCGATGACGCGGCCCGCGCCGAGCGGCTTGCCGAGCTGGACGGCGAGCGAGCCGACCCCTCCGGCGGCAGCGATGATCACGACGCTCTCCCCCGGCTGCACGCGCGCGCACGTCTTGTAGAGGTGCCAGGCGGTCAGCCCTTGGAGCAGCAGCGCGAGCGCCGTGCCATCGTCCACGCCGTCGGGAATCGGGAACGTCAGCGCGCCCGGCGCGGTCGCGTACTCGGCGTAGCCGCCATCGCCGCACAGCGCGACGACGCGCTCGCCGGTGTCCTCGCGCACGCCCGCCACCTCCGAGCCCGGGATCAGCGGCAGCGAGGCCTTCGCCAGGTAGCTGTTGGTGCGCTGGTGGGTGTCGGCGTAGTTGAGGCCGGCACGGCCGACCTTGATCAGCACCTCGCCCTCGGCCGGCTCGGGCGTCGGCAGCTCGACGAGCGCAAGCACCTCGGGGCCGCCGAACTCCTGCATCTGAATCGCTCTCACGAACGCGAGAATATGCTCGCCCGATGGATTCCGCGCTCGCGCCCTCGATTCCCCTGATCCCGTCCGACGAGGAACGGCTCCTGCGCGAGAGCGTGGCGGGCATCGCATCGTCGTTCGGCCCCCGCTACATCAAGTCCAAGCACGACGCCGGGCAGCCGCCGTCGGAGCTGTGGGATGCGCTGGCCGAGAAGGGCTACCTCGGGGTGAACATCCCCGAGGAGTACGGCGGCGGCGGGCGCGGGATGACCGAGCTGGCCGCGGTCGGCGAGGAGCTCGCCGCGGCCGGGTGCTCGCTGCTGCTGCTCGTCGTGTCGCCCGCGATCGCGGGGTCGATCCTGGCGCGCCACGGCTCCGAGGAGCAGAAGGACCGCTGGCTGCGCGGCATCGGCGCGGGCACGACGAAGATCGCGTTCGCCGTCACCGAGCCCGACGCCGGGACGAACACGCACAACATCTCCACGCGCGCGGATGCCGACGGCTCCGGCGGCTACCGGATCCGCGGGCAGAAGGTCTACATCTCGGGCGTCGAGGACGCCGAGGCGCTGATGGTCGTCACGAAGATGGACGACGGCGTCGGGCTGTTCATCGTCGACAGCGACGCGCCGGGCCTGTCGCGGACCGAGATCCCGACGGCGCCGAAGGGCGCCGACAAGCAGTGGCACCTGTTCTTCGAGGACGTCGAGGTCGGCGAGGACCGGCGCGTCGCCAACGGGCTTGGCGCGCTGTTCGACGGCCTGAACCCCGAGCGCATCATGGCCGCGGCGCTCGGCGTCGGCGCGGGACGGCTCGCACTCGCGAAGGCCTCGCAGTATGCGCGCGAGCGCACCGTCTGGTCGGTGCCGATCGGCGCGCACCAGGGGCTCAGCCACCCGCTGGCGGAGTGCAAGATCGAGCTCGAGCTGGCGGCGCTGATGCTGCGCAAGGCCGCCGCGCTCTACGACGCGGGATTCAAGGGCGCCGGGGAGGCGTCGAACATGGCGAAGTACGCGGCTGCCGAGGCGGCGATCCGCTGCGTCGACCAGGCGATCCAGACGCACGGCGGCAACGGCGTGGCCGAGGAGTACGGCCTGTCGGACATGTGGTGGGGCGTGCGGACGATGCGGATCGCGCCCGTCAGTCGCGAGATGATCCTCAACTACGTGGCCGAGCACTCGCTCGGGCTCCCGCGTTCGTACTGATCCCCTAGGGTTGCGCGCCGCATGAGCGTCACCGTCGTCGGATCGATCGCCTACGACGCCGTCAGGACACCGTTCGGAGAGCGCGAGCGGATGCTGGGCGGCGCGGCAACCCACTTCGCCCTCGCGGCCTCGTTCTTCGACGAGGTGCGGGTGGTCGGTCCCGTCGGGGGTGATTTCGGCGAGGAGGACTTCGCCGTGCTGCGGACGCGCGGCACCGTCACCGACGACGTCGAGGTCGTCCCGGAGGGCAAGACGTTCTTCTGGGCGGGCGAGTACGGCTGGGACCTCAACTCGCGCGAGACGCTCGACACGCAGCTGAACGTCTTCGAGCACTTCCAGCCGAAGCTCAGCGAGCCCGCGCGCGACTGCGACGTCCTCTTCCTCGCGAACATCCAGCCGACGCTGCAGCTGGACGTTCTCGACCAGTGCCACGGCCCCCGCTGGACCGCGCTGGACTCGATGAACCTCTGGATCGACATCGCGCGCGACGACCTCGTGAAGGTGATCGAGCGCGTCGACTGCCTCGTGCTCAACGATGCCGAGATCCGCCAGCTGACCGAGCGCCCGTCGATCGTGCGCGCCGCGCGCGAGCTGCTCACCTGGGGCCCGAGCGCGATCGTCGCCAAGCAGGGCGAGTACGGCGCCGCGCTGGTCACCGAGGAGGGGTTCTTCGCGCTCCCCGCCTATCCGCTGGAGCGCGTGATCGACCCGACCGGCGCGGGCGACACGTTCGCCGGCGGCTTTGCCGGCTACGTCGCCGCCCACCCGGGCGAGCCGATCTCGCATGACCTGCTGACCCGCGCGATCGCCTACGGCACCGCGCTGGCCTCCTACAACGTCGAGGAGTTCGGCACCGAGCGCGTGGCGCGCCTCGGCGCCGACGAGGTCGGCGAGCGCGTTGCCGACCTCGCTCGCATGACGAGCTTCAGCGCGGCTCCGCTGGCGCTGCGGTCCTAGTCGGCGGCGCCGAGACGGCGGGTCGCGCCGCAGCTGCGGGAACGAGCGGGTCGCTCCGTCGAACGCGAACGGCGCCTGGGCCTTGCAGGGCGGCGCCGAGCCGATGACCGGGAGCGGCTGCGGGTTCGAGGTGTTCGTGCAGTCGAGCGCCTCCAGGCCGGTCGCGAGCTTCTCGAATCCGCCCGGCGCGAAGTACGGGTTGTGGCGGTTGGAGGCGAACCGCTTGCCCTGGGTGACGAACGCCTCGGTCGTGACCGGGATCAGGACGCGCAGGTAATGCAGCGGCTTGGCCGCGCCGGGGTTCTGGAAGGTCGCCTGCGTCGCGGCGGCGACGTTCATCCACGACTGCATGACCTCGCGCTTGTAGAGGCCGAGGAAGTCGACGGTCGGGCGCAGGTCGCGCGCGAGCGGCTCGAGCTCGTGGACCAGCGCGGGCGCCGCGCGGACGGTCCGCGTCGCGGCCGGCAGGCCGGGCCGGGCGGCGGAGATCAGCGGCGAGGTCTCGCGCAGCAGCGCCCGCAGGTCCGGCGTCAGCGCGATCGTGTCGCGCAGGACCGGCGCGCAGCCGCGGCGCCGCCGGCGCGAGCGCGTGGACGACGGGCGCCGCGTCGGCGGCGGTCGCGCGTGCGACGGACGAGCGTGGGGCGCAGCTCGTCGAGGAACGTCGGCAGCAGCCTGAACGTCCGCTGCAGGTCCGCGTCGCGCGCGGCGGTCGTGGCGAACAGCCGGTCGCCCGCGGTGATCAGCGTCCGCACCGCGCCCTGGTTGCGGCCGAGCGCGTCGAACGTCACGCCCGTGTCGTGCACCAGCCGCCGCAGCGCGCCCTTCTGGCGTGTCGAGGATCGTCAGCAGGCCGCCGCTGTCGCGCAGCAGCGGCCCGGCGTTGCCGACGACGTCGTTGAGGTCCTGGTCGCGCCCCTTCAGCGACGCCGCCATGCCCGTGACGAACGTCTTCAGGTCGCGCCGCGTCGCGGGCGTGAACGCGCGGATGACCTCGTCGAGCTCGGTCGTCGGCTGCACCTGCGCGTCGGGCAGCCGCCCGCCCTCGGGCAGCTTCGGCGCGCCGCGTGAGCCCGGCGACAGCTCGACGTAGGTCTCGCCCAGCAGCGTCTTGGTCCGCAGGATCGCGCGCGCGTCGCTCGCCAGCGGCGCGTACTTCGAGTCGAGCTGCAGCGTCGCGTCGGTCCGCTGCCCGCCCTGCGCCAGCCCGACGACCTTGCCGACCGGCACGCCCGAGATCCGCACGTCCGCCTGGTCGGCGAGCTGCGTCGCCTCCGGGAAGCGCACGTGGACGCGGTAGCCCTCAGGCGCCAGCGGCACCGGCCCGCCGAACGCCTTCCACAGGAACAGCAGCAGCCCGAAGCACGAGAGCGCGAAGAACGTCATCACGGCGAGCTTGGCGGGCGTCGGCGCCTGCTTGACCATCAGCGGCTCGCGTCCTTCGGGCACACGGGCAGCTGCGGCATCAGCAGCGCCATCTCCGGGTTCGTCTGCGGCAGCGCCGCCAGCGTCGAGCACGACGTGATCAGCCCGCCGCGCCACGCCGCGCCCTGCGCGTCCTCGATCGACAGGATCGAGTCGGCGTTGTGGAAGAACCACGCGGTCCAGAAGAGGTAGCCCTCCTCCGGGCCGTCCGGGTTGTAGCCGAGCTCGTTGACGACGTAGTTGAGGACCGAGAACGCGTTGCTGAGGTGCGGCGTCACCGCGTTGAGGTTGGTCGAGCGCCGGGCGCAGGTCGCCGGCGACGGGACCGCCTTGTGCACGAGCCCGCGGATGCGCGACGCCGCCGGGCGCGCGTCGCGCAGCAGCGGGTCGACCTTCGGCAGCACGGCGCCGAGGTCGCGCACCGCCGGCTCGCAGCGCGCGCAGCGTCGGCGTCGCGCGTCGCGCGCGAACGGGCGCGCCGCGGCCAGCGCTCCGCGCGCGGCCTCGAGCGTGCCGGGCAGCCGGTCCAGCGAAGCGCGCAGCTCGCGTGTCGTGCCGGGCGAGCGCGCGAGAACGTCGCGGCGCCGTCGGACGACGATCGAGCGGATGTCGTCGTCCTGGGCGGCGCCCGAGCGCTGCAGCACGCGCAGGTTGTGCACCAGCCGCGACAGCTCGCGGCGGCGGCCGTTGATCGCGTCGGTCAGCTGGCGGCTGGAGCGCAGCGTCGGGGCGCCCGCCTTGAACAGCGCGCGCAGGTCGCCGGCGCGGCCGTCGAGCCCGCGGCCGCCCGCCTGCAGCATCGTCTGCAGCCACGCGCGCGTGTCGGCGTCGAGCGCCGACAGGATCTCGTCCATGTGGACGTCGGGCAGCGTCTGGGCGACGGGCAGCACGTCGCCGTCGCCGAGCTTGCGCGCGCGCGACGTGCCCGGGTCGAGGTCCACCGACATGTCCTGCAGCCCGGTCTTCGGGCGCAGCAGCGCCCGCGCGTCGGAGTAGACGGCGGGCAGCTTGTCGCGGCGGATCTGCAGCTCGATCCGCGCGTGGCCGTCGTGCAGCGTCACCTTGCCGATCTCGCCGACCTTCACGCCGGCCACGTCGACCGTCTGCCCCTGGCCGGGCGCGACGGCGGCAGCCGACGTGAAGTCGGCCTTGATCGTGTAGACGTGCTGCCACGGGAAGCGCACGCGCTGGTGGGCCAGCACGTAGGCGCCGACCGCGCCCGCGCAGACGACGAGGAACAGGACGGCGCCCAGCTCGATCGCGTGGCGGCGCAGCTGGCGGGCGAAGCTCAGTGCCCGGCCCTCCGCGCGATCAGCTGGGCAAGCCGCTCGACCTTCGGGCCCGTCGCCGCCCGCGGCGTGACGTGGCGCGGCGCGGCGGCCGGCGGCGGCCGCCGAGGCGTCGAGCTTCGGCACGTCCTGCGAGGTGCACGGGACGTCCGGGCGGAACGGCGGCTGCTTGGCGGGCGGGCGCGGCCGCGACCCCAGCAGCGGCGCCGCGCTCGTGCCGAAGAGCCGGTCGCCGCTGGGCAGCGTGCCGGTCGAGACGAGCTGCTCGCCGTAGCCGCCGTTGTAGCGGACCGACGGGCCGTTGCCGTCGAAGTCCTGCGACGCCGACGCGAGGCCGACGAACCCGTCGAGCAGCTCCTTGTAGACGGGCAGGCCCGTCGACAGCTGCCCGTCGTCGAGCGTGGACTTGAGCACCGGCGTCGCGTGGTCGCGCACGCAGTCGCTGACGGTCGTGACCTTCGCGAGCAGCGCGGTCAGCGGCGTCTCGATCGCCCGAAGCGCGGACACCGCGGGGCGCGCCGATCGCAGCAGCGCGGGCAGCTCGCGCGTGCGCCAGCAGCGCGTTGAGCGTGCACGAGCAGCGGGGCGGCGAGGTCGAGCGTCTGTGGCGACCGGCGCAGCAGCGGGCGCACCTGGCTCGGAGAAGCGCTCGAGCTCCGGGCAGCGAAGCGCTGATGTCCGTGAGCGCCGGCGCGGTTTCGCCGAGCGTCGCCGACAGCCCGCGCAGCGACGCCCGCAGCTGCGCGCTGCGCGACGCCAGCGCGCCGGCGGTGACGTTGAAGCTCGAGATCAGGCTGCCGAGCTGATCGCGCTTGGCGTTCGAGGGCGCGCACGATCCGTTCGGTGTCGGCGATCGTGGAGCGCAGGTCACCCGCGCTGTGTCCCGCGCGCCGACTGCGCCAGCACGGCGACGCCCTTGTACGCCGGCACCGCGGGGGCGAACGACGCGTCGATCGCCTCGGCGCCGCCGCGCGCGAGCGAGCCGCCCGCCTGCTCGAACAGCGTGCGCAGGCTGTCGCGCGTGTCGTGGTCGAGCGTGCTCAGCAGCTGGTCGAGCTGCACCGGCGTGGCGGTCTGCGCGAGCGGGATCGTGCCGCCCGTCACCGAGCTCCGGCGCCTACGGCGAGCCCGGCCTTCAGATCGACGAAGAAGTTGCCCTCGAGGAACAGGCGCGGCCGGATCTTCAGCGTGCGTCGCGGTGGATCGGGCGCCCGGCTTCTCGATCGCCATCTCGACGATCGCCGTGTGCCCGGGCCCGCGCTCGACCTTCGTGACCTTGCCGACGTTGACGCCCGCGATCCGCACCGGCGAGCCGCCGTGCAGCTCGTTGGCCGACTGCACGACGGCGTCGACCGTGTAGGCGTGGCTGAAGGGCAGCGGGCCGCCGAACGCGAGGTAGACCGCGACGCCGAGAACGCCCAGCACGACCAACGCGCACGGCCCAGGGTCTGACCCGCAGCACGGCCTGGCGTCGCGAGCGTCATCGCGGCCCCTCCGGCGTGCCGGCCGGCGGCGCGGTCAGCTCGGTGTGGTTGGCTGCTGCCCGGCCGGGTGGCCGATGTGCTGGCCGGGCACGTAGCGGCTCGTTGCCGGTCTCGCACTCGTTGGCGGGCGCGGTTGCCGTACGGCGTCGCGTGCAGCTGCGGTGCCGGCGTGGCGCGCTGCATGAACTCGTCGGTCTGGAACGACGGGGATGAAGCGGAACCAGGTGCCGTTCTCGTCGCCCTCGGAGATCGTGGACGAGGCGTTGCGCGTCCAGAGCCCGAGGTAGTTGCACTGCGTCTGGAACGGGGTTGGTGAACCGCAGCGTGCGGCCCGAGCGAGGCGACGACCTTCGTGAGCCGCACGACCGCGCTGCTCGTCGCCGGGTCCTTCGAGAGCGTCCCCAGCGCGCGCAGCAGCTGCTCGAGGTCCGGGCCCAGCCGGGTCGCGCGGCGCAGCACCGGGGCGCCGGTCTGCGCCGTGTCGGCCAGGCCGCGAGCCGCCCGCGGGAGCAGTGCGGTGCCCGGGCGTAGGCCGCTGGCCAGCCGCGCCGCGTCGGCGAGCACCGGCGACATCGCGTGCAGGTCGGACGTTGGCGTCGCGCATCGGCCGCCGGCGCGCGGTCGAGCGTTGCGCCCAGGCCGTCGCGCGCGGCGTCGAGCGAGCCGAGCGTCGCCGCGGCGCCGTCGACGAGCGAGCCGAGCTGCGCGCTGACCGGCGCGGCGGCGCCCGCCGCGACGTCGAGCCCGCGGATCGCGCCGCGCAGCGCGGTGCGCGTGTCGCTCAGGTTCGCCATCACCGGGCCGAGATGCACGAGCACCGGATTGAGGCCCGCGAGCGCCTCGTTGAGATCCGCGCCGCGGCCCGGCGAACCCGTTGCTCGCCCGGTCGACGAGGTCCTGCACGCCCGCGCGCGTGCCGGCGTCGAACGCGTTGAGGACCTCGTCGAGCTCGACGATCCGGCCGGCCTGCTTGAGGGGCAGCGTGCCGCCCGGGCGCGAGCGGCCGCCCGCGCCGGCCGGGCTTGAGCTCGAGGTACTTCAGGCCCAGCGTCGAGCGCGGGCGCACGGTGACGATGCGTGTCGGACCGCAGCGGCTGCGCGGTCTTCTCGAGCTTCAGGTCCAGCTCGGAGGCGAAGCGTCCCCGCTGCGGTCTTGACCGCCTTGATCCGCGCGACGGTGCCGATCCGCTTGCCGCCGACGCGGACGTCGTTGCCCTTCACCAGCTCGGCCGCGTCGGGCACCAGCACCTTGACGTCGTACGTCGGCACGAACGGCAGCCCGTTGTTGGCGTTGTAGGCCAGGAAGACGCCGACCAGCGCGACGAGCAGCGTCGACGGCCCCGATCAGGATCGGGTTGGCGACGATCGAGCTGTCGCGGCGGTTCCTCATCCGAGCAGGTAGTCGAGGAGGCCCTTGGCGCCAGCGGCGGCTTCGGGACGTCGGGGACGTGAACGGGCGGCAGGCCCGGGATGTGGATCTCGGGGACCGCCGGCAGCTGCGGCGTCGCAGGCGTGGACGGCGCCTCCGGCTGCGTCCCTGCAGCCGGAGGCGCCGCCTCGCCGTGGCGGTGATGGCGACGACGGGCGCGGTGGTTGCGGCGCGTGTGCGCCTTCGCCGTTGCCGTCGCCCCACCGCCGGCGAAGTTCGCCGAGCAGCCGGCGACCGTGGTGGTCGCGTACTGCGAGCACTGCGACCCGAGCAGGTGCGCGGGCAGGGTGTGCGAGTACTTGTCGAAGCGCGACGTCGCCAGCGCCGCGAAGTACGTGAACGTCTGCAGGCCCTCGACGACGCCGCGCTGGCGCAGGCTCTGGACGAGGTCGTTGACGCGGATGCCGGTCGGCAGCGCTGCGCGCGCGAACGCGCGCAACTGCTTCACCACCGGTGCCGCGGCGGCCAGCGCGGGCTCGCCCGCCTTCGCCGCGCGCCCGAGTCGCGTGAGCGCAGGTCGCGCGGCGTCCGCCAGCGGGCCGGCGCCGTGCGCCAGCCTGCGCAGCTGCGGCGCGGCTGCGCCGGCGTCACGCAGGATCGGCGTGCCCTGCTCGGCGAGCGTGCGCAGGTTCGACAGCGCCGGCTGGGCCTCGGCGAGCAGCGCGGGCAGCCGCCGCGCGGACTCCTCGAGCTTGGCGCTGCGCTGCGCGGTGACCTTCGCCACGGCGGCGCCGTGGTGCAGGAAGCCCTTGACCGCGCCGCGGTGCTCAGCCAGGCGCGCGATCACCTGATCGGATGCGCCGATCAGCGAGCGCAGCCGCTCGCGGTCGGCGCTCAGCAGCCCGAGTACGCGGCGCGTCTCCTGCAGCGCCGGGTTCGCACGGCGAATTGCGGCGTTGAGGTCGTCGCCGCGCGCGGCGAACCCGGCGCCGAGCTCGTCGAGCAGGAGCGCCAGGCGCTGGCTCGTCGGCGCGCGGAAGGTCGCGTTGACGAGGTCGATGTCGACCGGGGAGTGCGTGTCGGCCAGCGGCACGGTCGCGGCCTCGCCGCCGGTCGCGCGTAGCGGCGCGCCCCGCGGCGTGCCGGGCGTGCACTGGATGAACTTCTCGCCGATCAGCGACTGCGGCTGGATCGTGCAGTCCGCGTCGCTGCGGAACGGCGCGAACTCCTTGCCGACCTGCATCTGGATGCGCGCCTTGTGGTCGGGCGTGAGCTTGACGTCGACGACGCTGCCCGCCTTCGCGCCGGCGATCTTCACGTCCTGGCCCGGGATGAGGAACGACGCGTTGTCGAAGATCGCGTCGACGCGGTAGTCGCCGCCGGTGCTCGCACCGCCGTCGGCGGCGCCGCTCAGCGCCAGCCCGATCGCGATCGCACCGACCGCGCCGAGCGCGCCCGCGACGCGCCTCACGGGCTGTCCTTCGGGTTGCACTGGGCCTCGGGCGCAGCGAACGGGTTCGACCCGTCCGGGGCTGGCTGGGAGGCGGCGCCCGGGCAGCGGTTGACGATCCCGTCGCGGAACTCGTTGAACGCGCCGGGCGGCGGCGCCGGCAGCAGCGAGCCTGCGTTGCTGGCCGACGTGATGTTGCCCGCCAGCGCGATGCGGACGTAGTGGCCGTTGGCGTCGTAGTACGGGCCCGTCGAGCCGCCGAAGCCGTTGAGCAGGCCGCCGATCAGGTCGGGCGCGTACGCGCGCGCCGCCTGCACGACGTCGGAGGCGCCCTGCAACGCGCCGACCGTGCTGGCGAAGGCCGGCCGGGCGGTGGCGTCGAGCTTCGGCAGCCCGAGGAGGATCGCCGTGACGTCGGGAAGGACAGCGCGCACCTGGCCGACGACCGGGCCCGCCTCGTGCACGACGGGCTGGGCGAGCCTGAGCACGTTCGCCAGCCGCGGCGCGGCGGGCTGCGCGTCACGCAGCGCGGGCCGAAGGTCGGTCAGCGCGCTGCGCAGCTCGGCGAGCGTCGTGTTCGACTTGCGCAGCGCGTCGGGCGCGCGGCGCAGCGCGCTGTCGAGAGACTGCGACTCGGCCGCGATCGTGTCGGCCACCCGCGCGCCGTTGGCGACGCCGGCCTGGAGGTCGCCCGCGCGCGTCGCGACGCTCGACACCACGCCCGCGGACTCCACGAGCGCGCGCTCGAATGTCGCCTGGTCGCCGGCCAGCTCCTGCGTCGTCTGGCGCGCCTGAGACAGCGCCGGGTTGAGCGCGGCCAGCGCCGCGTCGGCCTGCTTCGGGTGCGTGCCGAACGCGACGGCACCCCCGTGGACGAGCTCCTGCAGCGACGTGCGCGCCTGGGCGTCGAGCGTGTTGAGCAGCTGGTCGAGGTCGACGATCGGGCGCGTGTCCTGCGCCTTGATCGCGCCGCCGTCGGCGATCGTCGGGTTGGAGTTCGGGCCTGGCTGGAGCGCGACCTGGCGCCCGGCGACGCTCGAGAGCGACGTGTTGCGGATCGTCGCGATCGTGCCCGCGTGCAGCGGCTTGAAGCGCGGGTCGTCGATGCGCAGCGTGATCTGCGCCTGGTTGTCGCTCGTGAGGTCGATCGCGTGGACCGTCCCGACGGTGACCCCGCCGACCTTCACCAGGTTGCCCTTCACGAGCTGGCCGGCGCTCTCCACGAGCGCGCGCACCTCGTAGTCCGATCCGCCGCCGCGCAGCAGCACCGAGCCGATCACGACCAGCGTGACCGCCAGCAGCACGACACTCCCAACCCCTGCGCGTTGACGTGCCAGCGTTCCCCTCCCGTGGAACTCGACGACGGCAGACTACATCTGTGTAACCGCGGGGGCGCCACACCTGTTCGAAGCGGCCGAGGAGGGGTAGGCTCCGGGCATGGGTTGGGGCTTCGTCTGGTTGATGGTCGTCCTGAAGATCCCCATCGCGATGCTGCTGTACATCGTGTGGTGGGCGATCAAGCAGTGCGACGAGGAGCCGCTCCCGGAGTCCGGCGACGGCGGCAGCCGCACGCCCCCGCATCCGCGTGAGCCGTTCCCGCAGACGCCGCGCCGCGGCCCGCACGGCGATCCGCAGCCGCCCGCGCCCGCACGCGTGCGCACGGTGGTCGCCAGGGCGCGCGAGCACCAGCCGTAGTTCTTGAAAGACTGCGGCCCGATGCCAACCTCGGTCCTCTCCGACGGCACGATCCGCCGCCTCGTCGACGAGGGGCGGATCAAGATCGAGCCCTGGGACCCGGCGATGGTCCAGCCGGCCTCGGTCGACCTGCGCCTGGGCAGGACCTTCCGCGTGTTCCACAACTTCCGCGTGCCGGCGATCGACCTCGCCGCGCCGCCCGACAACCTCACGGAGATGGTCGAGATCGGCGACGACGAGTCGTTCGTGATCCACCCGGGCGAGTTCGTGCTCGGGCGCACGGAGGAGGTCGTGGAGATGCCCGACGACATCGTCTCCAGGATCGAGGGGAAGTCGAGCCTCGGCCGGCTCGGGCTGATCGTCCACGCCACCGCCGGCTTCGTCGACCCGGGCTTCCGCGGATCGCTGACGCTCGAGATCACGAACCTCACGCGCGTGCCGATCATCCTCTGGCCCGGCAAGCCGATCGCCCAGCTGTCGTTCATGACGCTCGACCAGCCGGCCGAGCGCCCCTACGGCCACCCGGAGCTCGGCAGCCACTACCACGGGCAGGTCGACGCGACCGAGTCGCGGTACGAGGGCGGACCGGCAAAGCGGTGAAACGCCTGGCCCTCGCCGTCGGGGCGGCCGTCGTGCTGGCGCCCGCCGCGGCGCGCGCTACGAGCCCTGCCGCGACCGCGCCCACGCAGACCGCCCGCATCGGCAGGCAGAAGATCGGCTACCGCTCGATCGGGCACGGCCGGCCGGTCGTGTTCGTCCAGGGCCTGGCCGGGACGATCGACGGCTGGCCGCCGTCGTTCCTCGACCGGGTCGCCGCGGCCGGGCATCGCGTCGTCGTGTTCGACAACGAGGGCGTCGGGCGCTCCACGCTGCGTGCCGGGACGCTGTCGATCCGCCGCATGGCACAGGACACGGCGCGGCTCGTGAAGGCGCTGCGCCTCAAGCGGCCCGACGTCGTCGGGTGGTCGATGGGCGGGATGATCGCCCAGAGCTACGCGGTGCGGTTCCCGAAGCGACTGCGCAAGCTCGTGCTGCTCGCCACCGCGCCGGGCGACGGCAAGGCGACGCTTCCCGACGCCGAGACGCTGAACACACTGGCCTCCGGCGACCCGACGATGCTGCTCGCCGAGCTCTTCCCGGCCGACGAGATCGACGCGCGCGATCGCTACATCTCGGACATCCTGCAGCGCTTCGACTTCAACGGGATCGCGCCGCCGGCGATCGTGACGGCGCAGCTCGGGGCGTCGGCGACCTGGATCACCGGGGGCGATCCGGACGGGGCGGAGGTCGGGCACATCAGGGCGCACGCGCTGGTGGGCGGCGGGGACCAGGACCGGCTCCTTCCGGTGGCCAACCAGCGCCATCTCGCGGAGCTGATCCCGCACGCGAAGCTCATCACGTACGCCGACGCGGCGCACGGGTTCTACTTCCAGCACGACGCCGACTTCGCGCCGCGACTGACCGCCTTCCTGCGCTGATACATTCGCGGCCATGGTGCACCACATCGCCACGCTCGTCATGGCCGTCGACGAGCACGAGCCGTCGAAGACGCCCTTCTACATCGGCGGCGGCGTGCTGGCGCTGTGGGCCGTCATCCTCGGGTTCATCGGGCTGCGCTCGGACACGTTCCCGGCGAACGACCGCACGGCGCGCAGCGTCATGGGCATCTCGGCCCTGCTGGTCGCCGTCGCGATCGCGACGGCCCTCATCACCTCGTAGGTCGTCTTGGACGACGGGCACGCGATCTCGTACCAGGCGCTGCGGCGCGGGACGGTGGTCCGCTCGGCCGACGGCGTCGAGCTCGGCAAGGTCCGCCGCGTCGAGGAGGAGGCGCGTTCGCACATCTTCGACGGCATCGTCATCGACACACGCAACGGCCGCCGCTTCCTCGATGCCCCGGAGGTCGCCCACATCGCCGAGCGCGCGGTGACCACGTCCTTCCCTGCCAGCGAGTCGGACCAGTACCTCACCGACGTGGGCTCACGCATGGCGAAGCGCGCGAAGAACACCACCACGGCGCGCCGCGCGAAGCGCTGGGGGCGCGACCTGCGCTCGCGCTGGGACCGCCGCTAGCGGCGCGGCTGTCCTGCCTTTGGCCGAGGGGCGGAAGCGCTCGGTTCGGGCGTTTGCGAGGTGCGGGGACAAAAGGGTCAGACCCCAATGTCACCCCGTCCCTCAATGACGGGACAAAGGGTCAGACCCCAATGTCACCCCCTCCCTCAATGACGGCAAACGCACGCGGAGCGCCCACCCAAGCGACCGCGCTACGCGCCACCAACGTGACGCAACGCCCGCAACGCAGGCACAGGCGTCAGCCGGCGGCCGCCGGGCGCGTCAGATAGCCGCGGGCCTCGCGCAGGAGGTCGCGCTCGAAGAGGAGCGTCGCCGCGACGGTGACCGCGACGTAGAGCGCGAGCTCGCCGATCGCGCGGCCCTCGGTGCGGGCGCCGGACTCGAGCGCGCGTGCGAGCACGACGGCGCCGACCGCCGGGATCGACGGGGCGATCGCGCGCAGGGCGTGGCGGCCCAGCGCGAAGCCGGCGAACAGGCGGCGCAGGAAGAAGCCGCGGACCGCGACGAGCGTGGCGGCCTGGATCGCCAGGCCGATCGCCAGGCCGCGGAGGTCGTCGGTGAGCAGCAGCGGGATCGCCACGCAGAGGAAGACCACGATCGCCGCCACCGACATCACTGCGATCGGGCGCGTGTCGCCGCGCGCGCGGAAGTAGGCGTCCCAGTTGAAGCCCAGGTGGTTCACCGCAGCCGTCACGCCGAACCACTGCAGCAGCACGATCGCCGGCGCCCAGCGGTCGCCGATGCCGAAGTGCACGAGGTCGCCGGCGAACAGCGTGATTCCCAGCCCGAACGGGACCGCCCACATCAGCCCGAGCCGGTTGGACTTGACGAACGACTCGTGCAGCAATGCCGTGCGATCGGCGACCGCGCAGATCGCCGGGTAGATCGTGCCCGTCACGATCTGGTCGACGCGGTCGGAGAACTGCGAGACCGCCGCCGCCAGCGTGATCGCGCCGACGGCCTCGATGCCCAGGTGCGCGTTGGCCGTGATGATCGATCCCTGCGCCGTGACGATCCCCGCGCCACCGGCGAGCAGCAGCGGCCACGAGAACGACGCGTAGCGGCGCAGCGTGCCGCGGTCGTAGCGAAACCGCAGCCGATACGGCGACCGCACCACCGCGACCAGGGCCGACGCCCAGGTCCCGGCCAGCGCGCCGCCCACGAACGACCAGTAGCCCGCGCCGGCGAACGCCATCCCGACCGCCACCACGAACCCCACCAGCGGGTCGACCGCCTGGATCAGCCGCTGCTGGACGAAGTCCATGCGCCGGTAGAAGACCCACAGCGGCGCCTGCAGCACCATCGCCGGGAACAGCGCCATCAGCACCACCGCCGGCGCGATCAGATCGCTGCGGTCGTACAGCAGCGCCATCACCGGGATCGCCGCTCCGACCAACAGCGCGAACAGGCCCATGAACATCGCCTCCAGCGTGAACGCGCGCTGGAAGGCCTCCTCCTGGTCGGTGTCGTCCTGCTGGACGTACTTGTCGCCGACGCCGGCCTGCTTGAGCCACAGCAACGTGCCCAGCGAGATCAGGATCACGCCCCAGATCCCGTAGTCCTCGCGCGTGAGCTCGTGGGCGAGGATGAAGCTGCGCACCAGGTTCAGCAGCGACAGCCCGGCGAGGAACGCGCCGTTGACGAGCGTGCCGCGCGCGGTCAGGCGCCGCAGCCCGCTCTGTGGCCGGTCAGCCACGGACGCGCCCCGCCGCCAGCACGACGGCCCCGACCCCGCGACGGCGGTACAGCGCCTCGAGGCCACGGGCGAAGACCCGCGCACGCGGCGGCCGGCGCAGCGCCAGCTCCGCCGCCAGCTCGTCGGCCGTGTGCTCGTCGACGATCCAGGTCGGCGTGGTGATGCGAACGACGTCGAGCTCCGCGCCTTCGAACGCGCCGCGCATCGTCTGCGGCGTGAAGTGCGCCAGGTGCTCCAGCGGCCGCAGGTGGATCCAGTTCGCCCCGTGCCGCCGGCGCAGCAACGACGCGTAGTTCGGGGTCTCGACGACGACGAGCCCGCCGGGCCGCGCGAAGCGCGCAAGCTCACGCAGGAACGCGCGCGCATCGGGCATGTGCTCGAGCACGTGGAACGCGCAGACGACGTCGAACGAGCGCTCCTCGAACCCCACCTCGGACGACAACCCGACCCTGATGTCGGCGCCGGGCGCACGCGAGCGCGCCAGCTCCGCGGCCTGCTCCATCGGCTCGGCGCCCGCCGCCCGCCAGCCGCGCGCGAGCGCCGCGCGCAGCAGCTCGCCGCCGCCACAGCCGACGTCCAGGAGCGATCCGGCCCCGCCGAGCTCCTCGATGAACGCGCACCGCCGCGCGCACACCTGCGCCATGAACGCCTGGAAGCGCGGATGCGCAGTGTCGATCCCGTAGGACCCCGCGCCGCCCTCGAAGTAACCCTCGACGAAGACCTCGTCGGGATCCGCGTACTCCGGGGCGTAGACGGTCCCGCACGCGGCGCAGCGCCGCAGTCCCAGCTCGGCCGCCTCGGCGTTGCGCGCACCGCACGCCGGGCACGCCTCGAGCGCGAGCGTCGTCACGGCCCAGATTCAACCGCACCGCGCAGCGACGCAAGCCAGCCCTCCGCGGTCCGGCTCCACGGGAACGCGAGCGCACGTTCCCGGCCGCGCTCGCCCAGGCTCGGGTCGGCCAGCGCCCGCCGCAGCCCGTCGGCGATCGCGGCCGGCTCCGGCGCGCAGACGATCCCGGCATCCCCCACCACCTCGGGCAGCGCCCCGCCGTCGCCCACCACGACCGGCGTCGCGCACGCCATCGCCTCCAGCACCGGCAGCCCGAAGCCCTCGGAGAACGAGGGCAGGCAGAGGACCGCCGCCGCGGCCATCTCGCGCGCGAGGTCCTCGTCGGACGGCGCGTCGGCGAGCACGAGTGGCGGGCGAGCGGCGCGAGCGTGAAGCTCGGCGGCGTCGGGCCGGTCGCGCGCGGCCCCGAGAACCGCGCGGAGCTCGCGGTCCGCAGGCATCGCCGCGCGCAGGCCTTCGAGGTTCTTGCGCGGGTGCGCCGACCCGACGAACAGGACGTGCGTTCCCCGCGCGCCGTGCGGCCGGAAGACCGCCGCGTCCACGCCGTATGGCACGACGTCGACGTTCGGCAGGCCGACCTGCGCGCGCCCGGACTCGGCGGGGACGACGATCCGCGTCGCGCGCTCACGCACGGCGGCGAGCCGCGACCGCATCGCCGCCACGAACTCCGGATGCAGGAACGGGACCGTGCGCGGGTCCTCCCACGGCGCCTCGTGCACGATCGCCACCACCGGCGCATCCGTGTCGGGGAGCTCGCCATGCCCATCCGCCAGCCACACGTCGGGCCGCCGCGACACCACGCGGACCAGGCCCGCCAGCTCCGCCAGCCCCCGCTCCCAGACCCGCCCGTGCCCCGTGCGCGCCGCCGCGGGTGGCGCGCAGACACTGACCCGCAGGCGGCCCATGCCCGGAGCGTAGACTCACGCGCATGAGCGAGGAGACCCAGGCGGGCAACGGCGAGGCGGGATCGGTAGCCACCGCCAAGGACACGCTGTCGGTGACGGACAACCGGACCGGCAAGACCTACGAGGTCGAGATCACCGACGGGACCGTCCGCGCGATGGACTTCCGCCAGATGAAGGTCGACGAGGACGACTTCGGCCTCATGACCTACGACCCGGCGTTCACCAACACCGCGTCGACGCGGTCCGCGATCACCTACATCGACGGGGACAAGGGCATCCTCGAGTACCGCGGCTATCCCATCGAGCAGCTGGCGGAGCGGTCGACCTACCTCGAGGTCGCATACCTGCTCGTCCACGGCGAGCTCCCAACGCAGCCCGAGCTCGACCAGTGGACCCACGACATCACGATCCACACGTTCGTGCACGAGAACGTCAAGGAGTTCATGGGCGGCTTCCGCCACGACGCGCACCCGATGGGGATGCTGCTCGGCTCGGTCGGCGCGCTCTCGACCTTCTATCCGGACGCGAACGAGATCAACGACCCGGAGAACCGCGCGATCCAGACGATCCGGCTGATCGCGAAGATGCCGACGCTCGCGGCCTTCGCCTACCGGCACACGATGGGCATGCCCTACGTCTATCCGGACAACGACCTGCTGTACCCCGGCAACTTCCTGAACATGATGTACAAGATGACCGAGCTCAAGTACGAGCCGAACGAGCGGCTCGCGCGCGCGCTCGACATCCTGTTCATCCTGCACGCCGATCACGAGCAGAACTGCTCGACCAACGCGGTCCGGTCGGTGGGCTCCTCGCAGGTCGATCCGTACTCCGCCGTCGCCGCCGGCATCGGCGCGCTGTACGGCCCGCTGCACGGCGGCGCCAACGAGGCGGTCCTGCGGATGCTGCGGCGCATCGAGACCAAGGACAACATCCCCGGCTTCATCGAGGGGGTGAAGGCCGGCAACGAGCGCCTGATGGGCTTCGGCCACCGCGTCTACAAGAACTACGACCCGCGGGCCAAGATCATCAAGCAGGCCGCCGACGAGGTCTTCGAGGTCACCGGCGTCAACCCGCTGCTGGAGATCGCGCTCGAGCTGGAGAAGATCGCGCTCGAGGACGACTACTTCGTCTCGCGCAAGCTCTACCCGAACGTCGACTTCTACTCGGGCCTCATCTACGAGGCACTGGGCCTGCCGGTCGCGATGTTCCCCGTCATGTTCGCCATCCCCCGCACGAGCGGCTGGGTGGCGCAGTGGCTCGAACTCGTCACCGACAAGGAGCAGAAGATCGCGCGCCCGCGCCAGATCTACACGGGCGAGCGCACACGCGACTACGTCGGGATCGACGACCGCGGCTAGCAAAGCTGGCCACTGGGATTCGGCACGAAGTCGTGCGCGACGATGCCTGTGTCATCGGTAGTGCCCGCGCACTGCACGCGGGAAAGCCGTAGAGCGACGGGGGCTGAGGGTTCGCGGATGCGCCCTCGGTCCGCCTCGGCCAAAGCGCCCGCTAAGTGAGCAGGCACACAGTGTTGAGCGTCCAGGCGCTTACCTTTGGTGCGTGCTCACCCGCCTCCCCGATGGCACTCCGCTCTACATCCGGCCGATAAGGCCGGACGACAAGCCGCTGCTCGAGTCAGGGCTGGAGCGTCTGTCCGAGGCATCGCGCTACAAGCGCTTCCTGGGTCCCAAGCACCGGTTCACCCAGGGCGAGCTGCGCTACCTCACCGAGCTCGACGGGATCGACCACGTCGCCTACGTCGCGCTGCGTGGAGACGCTCCCAAGGAGCTCGTCGCGGTGGCGCGGCTCGTCCGCTCCGTCGAGAACCCTGCCGCCGCGGAGATCGCCGTGACGGTCTTGGACGACTACCAGCGCCGCGGCATCGGCACGCTGCTCGGCAACCTGCTCGCGACTGCGGCGCGCGACCGCGGCATCCGCTGGCTGACGGCCACCATGTCCGCCGAGAACGTCGGCGCGCACCGGCTCTTCAACCACGTCTCGACGCAGCTGCGCGAGTGCCACGACGGGCCCGTGGACGAGCTCTGGGCCGACCTGGCCTTCGCCGCGTAGATTCCACGGATCGCCGCCTGGAGGCTGACCATCCGCGAAGGCTCGCGCGTGCAACGCGAGCGCCACGACGACGGCGCAGAGGCGTTCACGGCGCTCGAGGCGGCCCTGCGCCCGCTGGTGACCACCACGCGCCGCGGCACCGCCCGGATCTTCCGGCGTGAGATCGAGCCCGTCCAGCAGGTCGTCGCCCGCGGCGGGCTGTCCGGCCCGGGCGGGGCGCGCGGTGGAGTCGACGTCCGCGGTGACGGGTCGACCGAGGCGTGGACGGGGCGCAGCTGGCGGCGGAACCTGGTGCGCCAGCAGGCGGGCGAGGACGCGTTCGCCGCGCTGCGGCGCGTGCTTCAGTCGTCGCCCAGGTAGGCGAGCACCGCGAGGACCCGGCGGTGGTCGGCCGGCCCGGTCGGAAGCCCCAGCTTTGTGAAGATCGCGGTCACGTGGCGCTCGACCGCGCGCTCGCTGACGTACAGCTCGCCCGCGATCCCGCGGTTCGTCCGGCCCTCGGCCATGAGCGCGAGCACCTCGCGCTCGCGGTCGGTGAGCGAGTCGAGCGGGCCGCCCTCGCGCCGGCCCATCATCAGGGCGACGATCTCGGGGTCGAGCGCGGAGCCGCCGTCGGCAACGCGGCGGACGCTGTCGACGAAGCGCTCCACATCTGCGATCCGCTCCTTGAGCAGGTAGCCGACGCCCTCGGCGCCGTCCTCGAGCAGCTGGGTCACGTAGTGCTCCTCGGCGTACTGCGAGAGCACGAGCACGCCGACGTCGGGGAGCTCCGAGCGCACCTCGCGCGCGGCGCGCAGGCCGTCGTCGGCGTTGCCCGGCGGCATCCGGATGTCGACCACCGCGACGTCCGGCTTGTGGGCGCGCACCTTGCGCAGCAGATCCTCGGCGTCGGACGCCTGAGCCACGACCTCCATACCGGCGTCCTCGAGCAGCCGCGCCACGCCCGCGCGTAGCAGCACCGAGTCCTCGCCGATCACGACCCGCATGGCACCTCGACGTGCACAGTAGTCCCCTCTCCCGGCGGACTCGTGACAGACAGCGTGCCGTCGTGCACCGCGACGCGCGCGGCCAACCCGCGCAAGCCGGTTCCGGCCTCCATGTCGGCGCCGCCGCGCCCGTAGTCGCACACCTCGATCGCGAGCTGACCACGCTCGTGGCGCAGCTCCACGCGCGCCCGTTGCGTGCCGGAGTAGCGCGCGACGTTCGTGAGGCCCTCCGCCACGACGAAGTACGCCGTCGACTCGACGTCGATCGGCAACCGGCGATCGGGGACGCCGGTGATCGCGACCTCGAGCGGGAGCCGGGCGATGAGGCCACGCAGCGCCGGGCCGAGCCCGCCGTCGGTGAGCACCGCGGGATGCAGGCCACGGGCGAGCTCACGAAGCTCCTCCGTCGCCGATGCGAGGTCCTCCTGTGCCTCGTCGAGGAGCGCGATCGCACCCTTCGGGTCCTGTTCGACCTGCGCGCGGGCCATCCGCAGCGTGAGCGCCAGGCCGACGAGCCGTTGCTGGGCGCCATCGTGGAGGTCGCGCTCCAGCCGGCGCCGCGCTTCGTCGGTCGCACGCAGGAGCTGCAGGCGCGAGCGGCGCAGCGCCTCGTCGGACTCGATGCGCTCGCCGATGTCGCGCAGGTAGCCGACGAACAGCGGCGGGCCGGCGATGTCGAGCTTCGTGATCGTCAGCTCGACCGGCACGAGCGTGCCATCGGCGCGCTGCGCGGTGACCTCGATGCGGGTGTCGAGCACGTGCGGCTCGCCGCCCGAGAGCAGCCGCGCCAGGCCGGCGCGGTGCGCGTCGCGCATCGTCGGCGGGATCAGGACCTCTGCCATCTCGCGGCCGCGGGCCTCCTCGTCGCTGATCGCGAACACGCGCTCGGCAGCGGGGTTGATCCCCACGATCCGGCCCTCGTGATCCATCATCACGACACAGTCGAGCGCTGCGTCAAGAACGGCCTTGAGGTCGGTCACCGGCCGACATTACCCCCCGGCGACCAACGCCTCCACCGACGCGCCGCACAGCTGGTCCTTGGACAGGAAGCCGCGGGCGCCGCTGCGGCTGATCAGCTCCGCGTAGTCCTGGCGGTCGTGGGTGGAGATCAGGATCACGCTTCGTTTCCCGAGGCGCGAGACGATGTCGAAGCCGTTGGCGTCGGGGAGATGCACGTCGAGCAGCACCACGTCGGGCTGCAGCTCGGCCGCCGCCTCGATCCCGGCCGCTCCGGTCTGCGCCTCGCCGATGACCTTGTACCCGTCCGCCTCGAGCGCGCGGCGAGCACGGCGGCGAAAACCCGCGTGGTCATCGACGATCAGGACGGTCCTTGGCACGGTGCCATCCTCGCCCGCGTGAGGCCCCGGGGGGGTTCGGTTTCCCGCCAAGAATGGGCGGATCGCACACCTTTGCGGGGGCCCTCGGTGGCGGCAATCTGCGGCCATGCTCTCGCTCCGCTCGATCGTCCTGGCAACGACCGCCGCCGCCGCGATCGTCCCGGCGACCGCGTCTGCAGCCACCTACTGCGTCTACAAGCCCGACTGCAGCGGCCTCCAGGAGTGGACCCTCCAGGACGCGATCACCGACGCCGGCAAGGACACTGGGCCCGTCCGCATCGAGCTCGGCCCGGGCATGTTCACCGGGAGCGTCGTTGTTCCCCAGCACGCCGCCGGCCTCGAGATCGTCGGGGAAGGCCCCGAGGCGACGATCCTCGAGGCGACCCTCGCCGGGTCCTACGCGCTCGAACTGCACGGCGGGACGGTGTCGCAGATGGGTTTCAGCTTCTCGGACCTGGGCGGAAGCGGTCCTAAGGGCCTGCACCTCGTCGACGGAGCGAGCGCCGACCACATCCGCGCTGTCCTGACGGGCACATACGCGGCCGAACCCCTTCGCATCGAGCGCGGGGGCAACCTGTCGCACGCGTACATCGACACCGGCCAGAACACCGCCGTCCACGTGGGCGGGCCCCAGGGTCCGGGCGACGTCACGATCGCAGACAGCTACCTGCGCGGCCGCGGAGCCATCGTCACGAACAACCCAGGGCACACGGTCGTGGCCAGGCGCGATCGCCTCGTGGTCGTTGACGGAAGCCTGATGACTTCCGGGGGCACCACCCGGCTCGAGGACTCGCTCGTGGACGCTCGCGGCCACAGCGGCCCGATCCTGTTCGCCACGACCCAGTCCACGCCCGACGCGGCGATCGATGGTCGCCATCTCACGATGCTGGCGGACGATCCCGGAGCGTCGGGCGCGGTCGCCTCGTCCTCCCCGGGCAACGGCTCCGCGACGGTGACCCTGTCCGACAGCGTGCTGCTGGGCGCGGGGGTGCGGGCGATCAGCGCCGGTACGGGCGCCCCACTCGTTGCCATGAGGCGCGTCGATACGTGGCCCGCGGCACCGGACAAGCTGGTCGGAGGCGAAGTCACCGATGAGGGCTCGTTCTCCGCCGATCCCCTGCTCGGTGCCGACTACGTCCCCGGGGCCGGCTCGCCACTCATCGACGCCGCGGCGGCGCTCGGCGACGGCGAGTCGGACACCGATCTCGCTGGGACGGCGCGCACGCTCGACGGCGACGGCAACTGCGACGCCACGCCCGACATCGGGGCGTTCGAATCCCCGGCCCAGGCCTGCGCGGCGCCACCGCCGCCGCCGCCGCCGCCCGGTGGCAACGAGCAGCCTCCGGCGCACGACGCTGTGGCGCCGGTGCTGTCGGGGCTGCGGCTGTCGCGCTACCGCGTCGCCAGGTTCACCCTGTCCGAACAGGCGACCGTCCGCCTGACGCTGCGCCGCTGCACCGACGCGCGCTGCACGCACACGCAGCGGCCGGTCCCCGCGCGCGTCGTGACCGCGTCCGCCGGCGCCCGTCATGTGCGCCTGCGCCGCGTGCGTCCCGGGCGCTACCTCCTGCGCGCGACGGTCGTCGACGCCGCAGGCAACCGCGGGCTCACCCGCAAGACCAAGGCCAAGGTGTCCTGAATGCTCTTCCGCCTCCGCTCCGCCGCTTTCGCCGCGGTCGTGGCCGCCGCCCTCACGGCCGGTCCGGCCGCAGCGAAGGACTTCTGCACGCTCGGTGTCCCCGGGTGTGACAACACCTATGCCGGCGTCCAGCCGGCGCTGGATGCCGCGGCCCTGAACGACGGTCCGGATCGCGTCCTGATCGGTGGCGGCGCGTGGAGCGGGAACTTCCACGCGAATGGCGCGACCACGATCGAAGGCAGCGGCCCGCTGACCACGCTGATCCAGAACTCCTACGGCAGCTCCGTTGGCAATCCGTTCACGCTCTCTTTGTCCGGCGCGGGCACCACCGTGCGCAATCTGCGCATCAAGTTGCCGACGGGCGACGGCCCGCGCGGACTCCTGCTGGACGGGGGTGCGGCGGCGGAGAACGTGAAGGTCGACGGCGCCGGCGCGCGCTACGCGATCGGCGTGCATCTCGCCGACGCGCGCTTCTCCGGCGACGTCGACCTCCCTCCAGGCAACGTCGCCGCGGTCGCGTGGGCCGGCAGCGAGATCCTGAATGCCCGGCTCACCGGCGCGCCCGCATTGCGCGTGCATGCGGATGCGGGTACTGCGACCGTTCACCACAGCACCCTCGTCGGAGTCGGCGGTGTTGTCGTCGGGAGCGGATCGGGCGCACTGACGATGCAGGACACGCTGATCGACGGTCGCGCCGCTGACAGCGGCACGGCGATCTCGACGTTCGCGCAGAGCCCCACCGCCTTGCACACCATCGACATGCGCAACGTCACCGTGCTCGGCCACGGCGACGATCCGCAATCGATCGGCATCGACGCGCGGTCATTCGGCGCTGGCGAGACCGTGACGGTGAACCTGCGCGACAGCGTCGTCGCCGGCTTCGGCTCGCACGCGCTCACCCGGGTCGGAGCCGGCGTCGCGAACCTCAGCGTCGACCATGTCGACGTGTTCCCGGCATCTGCGGTGCAGGAGTCCGGTGCCGGCGTGCTGACGACCTCGCATCTGACGAACGCCGATCCCGGTTTCGCGGCAGACGGCTTCACGCCCGCGCCGGGCTCGCCCCTGATCGATGCGGGGACGCCCGGGCCGGTGGACTCCGGCGAGTCACCGCTCGACCTGGCCGGAAATGCGCGTGTGCTGGCCTTCGGCTGTGGCGAGCCGACACGCGACCTCGGCGCGATCGAGGCGGTCGGCACGTGCGCGCCGCCCACGCAGCCGGACATCGATCCGAACCCGCCGGCGGGCGACACGCTCGCGCCGCGTGTGACGAAGCTGCAGATCGTCCGCCGCCACGCCGTCCGCTTCACGATCTCCGAGGCGGCCAGGGTGACCGTGCGCGTGTCGCGCGCCCACCACAAGGCCATCGTCCTGCGACGCGCCGCCAAGGCCGGCCGGGTCACGCTCAAGCTCAAGCGCGTCCTGCGCCACGGCCGCTACACGATCCGCGTGAACGCCGTCGACGGAGCGGACAACCGCTCCGCGCCCGCGATCGCCCGCAGGAAGATCTGATTGACGCCCCGTTGACGGTCGGCTGACGCGCGCACCGGACAGTGCGCTCGTCAACCGACCTGTCAAGGGGGATTCATGGCCGTCACACCGACCATCGACGAGGCCAAGCTCGAGGCCTTCATGGAGCGTTCGTCGGGGAGATGGGCGCGTGCGCGACCGCGCCCATGGTCCTCATCGGCGACAAGCTGGGCCTCTACAAGGCCATGGCGGACTCGCGGCCCGTCACGCCGGCGCGAGCTCGCCGAGCGAACCGGCACGCGAGCGCTATATCCGCGAATGGCTCTGCCAGCAGGCCGCGAGCGAATACGTCGAGTACGACGCCGCGGACGGCACCTTCCGGCTGCCGCCCGAGCAGGCGATCGCGCTCGCGGTCGACGAGAGCCCGGCGTTCATCCCGGGGGCGTTCCAGCTGCTGGCAGCGATGATCAAGGACGAGCCGGCGATCACCGAGCGCTTCCGCTCCGGCGAAGGCTTCGGCTGGCACGAGCATCATCACGACCTGTTCGAGGGCACCGAGCGGTTCTTCCGCCCGGGCTACAACGCGCACCTCGTCGCCGACGTGGCTGCCGGCGCTCGACGGCGTCGAGGAGCAAGCTGCGAGGCCGGCGTCCGCGTCGCCGACATCGGCTGCGGCCACGGCGTCTCGACGATCCTGATGGCGCAGGCCTACCCGGAGTCCACGTTCGTCGGCTCCGACTACCACGAGGGTTCGATCGAGGCCGCCCGCCGCGCCGCGGAGCGCGCCCACGTCGACGATCGCGTCACCTTCGAGGTCGCCGGCGCGAAGGCGTTCGGCGGCGGCCCGTTCGACCTCGTCTGCGTGTTCGACGCGCTGCACGACATGGGCGACCCGGTCGGCGCGGCGCAGCACGTGCGCACGCAGCTGGCCGATGGCGGCACGTGGCTGGTCGTCGAGCCGTATGGCGGGCGACTCGATCGAGGAGAACCTCAACCCGGTCGGGCGCGTCTTCTACGCGGGCTCGACGATGCTCTGCACGCCGGCCTCGCTCAGCCAGGAGGTCGGGCTCGCGCTCGGCGCCCAGGCCGGGCCGAAGCGGCTGACCGACGTGCTCAGCCAGGGCGGCTTCTCGCAGCGTGCGCCGCGCGGCGGAGACGCCGTTCAACCTCGTGCTGGAGGTCGGCCGTAGCGCCGGAGGCGGCAAGCGCGGCGAGTGAGCGCAGGGACGCGCTCACCGCCGACGCGCTGGTCGTCGAGGCGGTGCGCCTCCTCCTCGGGGATCTCGACGTGGACGGCGATGCGCGTCCCGTCGTCGGCGCGAGCGGCTCGAGCTGCCACTCGAACACGAGGTCGCTGACCAGGCAGGAGATCGTGACGCGGTGGCCGTCGGCGTCGGTGCGCAGGTTCTGCGGCATCGGGAAGTCGGGGTAGCCGTCGGGCCAGATCGTCACGTCGCCCTTGCCGTCGGTGCCGTGCGGCTCGACGCGCTCGATGCCGTCCCACCACTCGACCAGGCGCGCCGGGTCGTAGAGCAGCTTCCACACCTCCTCGACGGGGGCCGTGGTCGTCGCGCTGTCGTCGAAGGTCGGCATGCGTGCTCCTTCAGGTCGTGAGGGCCTCGAGGTCGGAGAGCTCCTGCTCCACGCGGGCGAGCTCGTGGGCGGGATCGACCGTCCCCGCGGTGGGACGGCCGAGGTCGACGAGGTTGCCCAGGTACTCGTCGGCGTCGAAGGTGGAGCTGATGCGCCGCCACGCATCGGCGGACTCGGTCAGTCGCCTGCGCGCGAGCTCGCGGTCGTCGCGTGCGAGCGCGACCAGTCCCTGGACGTACGTGAGGCGCGCGACGAGGACCGCGGGCCGGTCGGCGGGCCCGACGGGCTCGAGCGCGGCGGCGCGCAGCTCGGCCTCGGCCTCGTCGGGGCGCTGCAGCCGCGCGAGCGCCTCGGCGCGCGCGAGCCGCGCGGCCGGCCGGCTCACGAGCGCGCCGCCTTCGAGCGAGCGGTAGAGCAGCTCGACGGCACGGTCGTTCTCGCCGGCGCCCACGGCGATCATGCCCTCGTCGTACTCGGCCCGGACGAGCAGCGGCGCGGCGCCGCTGCGCTCGGCCGCGCGGCGCTCCTCGGCGACGGCGGCGCGCGCGTCGTCGTAGCGGCCCATGCGCGCGAAGATGGTGGCGCGCACCGCCTGCAGGTCGGCCACCAGCGGCGGCATCGCGTGCACGCTCTCGAGGCCGCGGTCGGCATGGGCGAGCGCCTCCTCGTGGCGGCCCAGCGCGCCCGCGAGGCACGCCGCGTTCGCCCAGACCGTGTACGCGCGATCGGGCCCGAGATCCGCCGACCCGGCCATCGCCACGAACGCCTCGCAGCGCGCCTTCGAGATCCCCGCCGCGCACGAGCCGGAACGCCGCGCGCGTTGTCGATCTCGTGCAGGACCGCCGGGTCCGTGCAGCGCAGGTCGTCGAGGCGCGCGAGCAGCTCGTCGACGGTGGCGAGGTCGCCCGCGTTCGCCTCGCCCCAGGCGAGGAACGCGAGCGCCCGCGGCAGCAGCTCCGGATCGGGCTCGGGCATGGCGTCCAGCAGGTCGACCGCCACGCGCGCGTGCGTGAGCGTGCGGCGAGGCCAGCACAGCGCGCCCGAGTACCACCTCGCCGCCTCGACGTTGGCGCGGGCGCGCTCGACCGGCGTGGCGGACCGCGCCAGCGCCTCCTCGAGCAGGCGCTCGGCGTCCTCGCGCCTGCCGCTCCAGGCGTGGACCTCCGCAGCTTTCAGACGGACGGCGCCGTCGGCCGGCGCCAGCTCGATCGCCTCTGTCAGGACGCCGCCGCCTCGTCGACCGCTCCGACGGCGACCGCGTCGTCCGCCGCCGCGGCGAGGAGCCGCGCGGCCTCCTCGTCGTGCCCTGCGAGGCGCAGGTGGCGGGCGACCTCGGCAGCCGGGCCCTCGATGACGCCCGCCAGCTCCTCGTGCAGCTCGCGCGAGCGCGCGTCGGGCAGCTCCGCGATCACCGCCTCGCGCAGCAGCGCATGGCGGAAGCCGAAGCGCCCGTCGGCCGAGACGAACAGCCCGCTGTCCATCGCCCGCACCACCGTCTCCGCGCCCGCGATCGCGGCGAGCTCGCGGCGCCCGAGCTCGCGCCCGGCGACGGCGGTCAGCTCGGCAACACGGCGTGCGTCGTCCGGCAGCGATCCTGCGGCGGCGCGCACGACCGCGCGCAGGCTCGGCGGCGGGCCCTCGAGACCGCGCGCCGCGGCCCGCGCCGACTCGACCGCGAGCAGCGCGTTGCCGTCGGCGGCGGCAACGACCTGGTCGCGCGCGTCGGCGTCGAGCGTCGCGACCGAGCGAACGAGCTCGTCGATCGCGGCGCGTGGCAGCGGCTCGAGCTCCAGTTCGACGAGCGCGTCGCGCGCGCGCTGGGCGACGAGCAGCGTGTCGAGTGCCGGCTGGACCGGCGCGTGGCGACGCGTCAGCACGATCAGCACCGGCGCGGCCGCCAGGCGACGCGCGACGTAGCCGAGGAGGTCGAGGCTCTGACGGTCGGCGAGGTGCACGTCCTCGAACAGCAAGGCGAGCGGCTGGTCGGAGGCCGCGTGCTCGAGCGCGTCGACGGCCGCCTCGGACAACCGGGCGCGCTGGAGCTCCGGCGCGGCCGGAGCGGGCAGCGCGGTCGCGGCGCGGCCCAGGCGCGCGGGCAGCGAGGGCACGAGCGCCGCGAGCTCGTCGGGCCACTGGGCGCCGGGCGGCAACCGGCCGCAGCGTCGGCGCGAGCGAGCGCAGGAGCTCGGCCCACAGGGCGAACGGCGCGGCGCCGCCGAGCTCCATCGACGCGCAGACCGCCGTGCGCGCGCCGTGCGCGGCAGCGTGGGCGAGCAGCTCGGCCGCGAGCCGCGTCTTGCCGATCCCGCCCTCGCCCTCCAGGACGGCCATCAGCCCGGCGCCACCCGCCGCGCGGGCCCAGGCGCTGCGCAGCGTCGCGAGCTCGTCGTCGCGGCCGACCAGCCCCGACGGCTCGGGCACCCTGGACTCCGCCGCCGGCGCCGGCGCCTCGTCGTCCCCAGCGTCCTCGCGCAGGCGCGTGATCAGCGCGCGCGTCTGCGGCGCAGGCGCGATGCCCAGCTGGGTGCGCAGCCGCTCGCGCAGCCGGTCTCCGGCGGCCAACGCGCCCGCGCGGTCGCCGGCGGCAGCGAGCCGGGTCATCAGGTCACGCGCGGCGGCCTCGTCGAGCGGGTCGAGCGCCAGGCGGCGCCGGGCATGCGCCACGGCGTCCTGCGGCGTGCTCGCCTGCGTCGGCCAGCCGCGCGAGCACGGCCGACACGCGGTGCGCGTGCTCGTCGCGCGCCTCGAACACCCAGTCCTCGTCCAGATCGGCGAGCAGCGAGCCGCGGCAGCAGCTCGGCCGCGGCCTCGAGCGCGCCCGCTGCGACGTCGGCTTCGAAGCGCGCGAGGTCGGTCTCGCAGCGCAGGCCGATCCGGTCGCGCCCGCCGATCAGCGCGCCGTCGGCGGCGGGGCCGAGCGCGCGCCGCAGCGCCCAGGCCGCGCTGCGCAGCGATGCGCGGGCGAGAGCTGTCGAGCACGTCGGGCCAGAACGCGGCCGCGACCGCGCTGCGCGGGTGCTCGCCCGGATGCAGCGCCAGCCACGCGAGCAGATTCCACGCGCGGCGGCTCGCCGGTGGTTCGATCCGCTTCCCACCGGCCTCGACCTCCAGCTCCCCCAGTAGCCGGACGTGCACCATGGCTCGGCGGAGCCTAGCGCGGCTTCACGGCGCAATTGCGGAGTTTTGACGCTCGCGTGACGGTCGCCCGCGACCCTGCCGCACATGAGCACCACCATCACATCCACGTTCGACGTCGCCGCGCTGCGCGCGGCCATCGAGGGCGGCGACGCCGCCGCGCTCGCCGACCTGTACACCGACGACTGTGTCGTCGAGATCGCCGACCAGACGAACACGCCGTCCAACCCGGCCCGCGTCGAGGGCAAGGCTGCACTGCGTGCCGTCTTCGACGACGTCTACGGCCGCGACATGACCCACAGGGTGGGCACGGTCGCCGTCGGCTCCGAGCGCCGTCGGCTACACGATCCACTGCCAGTACCCGGACGGCACGAAGGTGCTGTGCGCCGGCGTCTCCGAGCTGCGCGACGGCAAGATCGCCCGCGAGACGGGCGTGCAGGCCTGGGACAACTGACTCCTGGATCCGGGCGGGCGGCCGTGACTATGCTCCGCCGATGGATCCCCTGAATCCCGCCGCGGCGAGAACCGTACCCGCCCGCGCCGAGGGCGCCCGGACGGACGCGCGCGCCGTGTTCGGCGAGACCATGGGCCTCGTCGGGCTGACGTGCGGCTTCGCCGCCCTCGGTGCCTGGATCGGCCGCGACATGACCGGCCTGACGGTCCTGGTCCCGTGGCTGGTGGCGTTCGGCTGCCTCTTCGGGCTGAACGCGGCCGCCGCGCGCGGCGCGCAGACGCTGGCGATCACGCTGCTCTTCGTCGTCGGCCTGGCGATGGGGATCGCCATCGGGAACACGGTCCATGTCTACGCAACGACCCAGCCGGAGGCCGTGTACCAGGCGGCCGGGGCCACGGGCCTGTTCGTCGGGGGCCTGGGCGCCGCCGGCTACGCGACCCGCCGCGACCTCTCGTTCCTGTACCGCGGGCTGTTTTTCGCCCTGCTCGGGCTGATCGGCTTCGGTCTGATCGCGATCTTCGTCTCGATCCCGGCTGAGAACGTCATCTACTGCGTGGCCGGCCTGGTGATCTTCGGCCTCTACACGGTCGTGGACTTCAACCGCCTGCGCCGCGCCGGCAAGAACGAGACGGTCCCTCTGGCCGCCGGGATCTTCCTGGACGTCCTCAACATCTTCCTGTTCTTCCTGTCGCTGTTCGGCGGCCGGAACTAGCTCAGCCCAGCACCAGCGTCGCGCCGTTGTCCCTGAGCCAGCGCCGCGGCGCGCGGTAGTCCGGGCGATGGCGCTCGAGCAGCGACCAGAAGCGCCGCGAGTGGTCCATGTGGACGAGGTGGCAGGCCTCGTGCCAGACGACGTAGTCGAGGATCTCGGGCGGCCCGAGGAGCAGGCGCCAGTTGAAGCTCATCGCGCCAGTCGTCGAGCAGGAGCCCCAGCGCGTGCGCTGGTTGGCGATCCGCACCGACGTGTAATCGACGCCGAGCGCCGCGACCGCCTCGTCGAGCAGCGGCACCACCGCCTGGCGCGCCATCCGCCGGTACCAGCGCTCGATCTGCGTCCGATCGCCGTACAGCAGCGCGTCGCCGCGGCGGTGGGCGCGCGTGCGGCCGGGCTCGCGCCGCACTCGCAGCGTCTCGCCGAGGTAGGGCAGCCCGTCGCGGCCGGCGACGGCGGAGCGGACCGTCTCGGCCTCGGCCAGGCGCCGTTCGATCCACGGCCGCAGCTCCGCGACCGCCGCGGCGGCCTCGCGCTGCGCCGCTCGTCGCGGCAGCACGACCTCGACGGCGCCCGTGGGCTCGACGACGACCCGCACCCGGCGAGCGCGGTCGGATCTGCGGATCGTGTACTGCACCTACAGGACTCTAAGCGTCGCCAGAGACGTGTCCCGAGCGACGATCGAGCCGCCGGCGTCACGCGCCTCGCGCAGGTAGTCCACGGCGTCGCGGGAGACGCGGAAGCCCTCGAGGATCAGCGGGATCCCCGGCGGATAGACCTCGACGCTCTCGGCGGCGACGTTGCCCACGGCCTGCTCGAGGGAGACCTCGTGGCCGATCGCCTTCGCGTAGCGGCGCGCCGCGTACGGGTGGATCACCGGCCGGTCGTCGAGCGCCGCGAACGGGTTGCCCGGCGTGGGCTGGCGCGCGTTGCCGGGCAGCTGGTGCCCGTCGAGGATCTCGGCAAGCGCGTCGACCGTCACCGGGATCGCGTCGTCGCCGATCTGGAAGGTCGTGATGAACGTCAGCGTCTGCACGCCCGCCTTCTCGACCACGATCTCGCGCTCCACGAGCGCCTCGGCGACGTCGTAGCCCGAGACGTCGAAGCGCGAGAGCCCGATCGTCGTCTTGATCCGGTCGCAGCCGCCGACGTTGGCCCGCACGGCCTGCATCCAGTGCTCGTCGTCGAGGTGGTCGAGCTCGCTGATCCGCGATCGCAGCGCGTCCTTGAACGCCCGCGTGCGGTCGATGCACGCCCCCAGCGCGGCCTCGCCGTCGGCCGCCAGCGCCCGCACCGCGGCGTCGCAGGACGCCAGCAGGTGGTAGCTCGGCGAGGTCGTGACGTATTCGCGGTAGGCCTCCTCCATCAGCTCGGAGTCGACGCGCTCGGTGTGCCAGTGGATGAGGCCGGTCTGCTGCAGCCCGCCGGCGAGCTTGTGCGTCGACTGCACGCAGAGGTCCGCGCCCGACGCCATCGCCGACGGCGGCAGCTCGGGATGAAAGTGCAGGTGCCCGCCCCAGGCCTCGTCGACGATCACGAGCGCGGTCGGCGAGAAGTCGTGGACCGCCGCGACGATGTCCGACGTGTTGGCGGCGAGCCCCTCGTAGGTCGGCGACGTGTAGATCACCGCGAGCGCCTCCGGATGGCGCTGGAAGCCGCTCATGATCTGCTCGACGCTGGGCGGCAGCACCGCCTCGAAGCGGGCGTCGTAGGGCGCCGGGAGGAACCGGAAGTCCAGCCCGAACGCCTTCAGCGCGTTGACCACCGAGTGGTGGATGTTGCGCGCGACCAGCACGAGCGCGTCTGGGTGCTCCAGCGCCAGCATCCGCAGGACGACGAAGTTCGAGCCACTCGAGCCGTGAACGGAGAACATCGTCCGGTCGGCGCCCTGCGCCTGCGCGGCGAACGCCTCGGCCTCGGCGAACACGCCCGTGTGATCGACCAGCGTGCCGAAGAAGCCCGCGCTGATCGAGACGTCGGACGCGTAGAAGTCCTCGACGCGCTCCTGCGTCGCCAGCACCGACGGCGTGCACCAGCGGTGGTAGTGGTGCACCTGCTCGTTGAGCAGCCGGACGATCGGCGAGCCGGACATCGCTGCCATCATGCCGCCCGATGCCGCGATCCGCCGTGACCCTCCCGCCGGACGTCGGCGCGCACTACGAGGTCTACCTCAACGGCGTGCGCCAGGAGCCCGGCAGCGATTTCGTCGTCAAGGGGCGCGCGCTCATCTGGGACAAGGACCTGCGCAAGGACAAGGTCAGCGGCTGGCGCTGGTTCCTCGGCGCCTGGGGCGTCGGGACCTACCGCCAGAACGACTCGGTCGATATCCGTTACGAGGCGCCGGACGGCTCGCCGCGGGTGGCCGAGGCGCTGGAGATCGAGGTCCTCGACGGCAACCAGGGGCGCTGAAGCTTCAGCGCGCCGAGAATCGCGCGCGTCGCCGGCGATCGGTTCAGCGTGTAGAAGTGGATGCCCGGCGCGCCGTGGTGCAGGAGCTCGGCGCATTGCAGCGTCGCGTAGGCGACGCCGAAGTCCAGCGCCGCCTCGGGCTCGTCGCGGCGCGCCTCGAGCTCGGCGAGCAGATCAGGGCGGATCGTCGCCGCGCACATCTCGGTGACCTTCTTGATCTGGGTGACGTTCGTGATCGGCCAGATGCCGGGGATGATCGGCACGTCGATCCCGATCGCCCGCGCCCGCTCGACGAAGTCGAAGTACAGGTCGTTGTGGAAGAACATCTGCGTGATCAGGAAGTCGACGCCCGCGTCGACCTTCTCCTTGAGGTAGCGCAGGTCGTCGTCCGCCGAGGTCGCGTGGATGTGCGTCTCCGGGAAGCACGCCGCACCCACCGCGAACGGGTAGTCGTCGCGGATCAGGCGCACGAGCTCGTGTGAGTACTCCAGGCCGCCGTCGTGCTTGATCCACTCGGTCTGGCCCTGCGGCGGGTCGCCGCGCAGCGCCAGGACGTTCTCGATCCCCGCGTCGCGCATCCGCGCCAGGGTCAGCTCGATCTCCTCGACGGTCTGCTCGACGCAGGTGAAGTGCGCCATCGCCTCGAGGTCGAACTCCTCCTTGATGCGCTGGACGATCTCGAGCGTCTTGTCGCGCGTCGAGCCGCCCGCGCCGTACGTGACCGACACGTACGAGGGTTCGAGCGGCTTGAGCTCGGTCAGCGCCCGGTAGAGGTTGCTCTCGCCCTCGGGTGTCTTGGGCGGGAAGAACTCGAAGGAGAAGACCGGCTCGTCGCCGCGGTTGAGGATCTCGTCGATGCGCATGGACGAATCACAGGCTACGCCAACGCTCCGGTTCTCCGGGGATCCGCTCGGCGCGTCCGTCACGCTCCAGATGCGTGAGGTAACACAGCGTTTCGCTCAGCCACCAGTTCGCGTTCATCGGCGTGATCGCCTGCCCGTAGACCTCCGGAACGGCGTCGAACGCGGTGATCTCGCGGCGCGAGATCACGAAGTACACCTTCTCGATGCGCTCGTTGACCAGCGCGCGATTCGCCTCGATGTGGCCCTGCACGTCGGTGAACGTCCGCCCGTGGCCGGAGAGGCACAGGCGCGCGTCGAGCTGCTCGACCACGTCGAGCGAGTGCAGGAACTCGCCGGCCGGGTCGGGCGAGTAGCCGAAGTCGTAGTAGAGCGAGACGCGGCCGAGCAGGTGGTCGCCGGAGATCAGCATGCGGTGCTCGGGCTGGAAGATGCAGACGTGCGACGGCGCGTGGCCGGGCGTCTCGTAGACCTGCCACGGCGCCGAGGTCGGTCGCGATCTCTGTGCCGGGGAGCAGCGCGCGGTCGGGCTCGATGAGCCTGCTGATGCCGAAGCCCTGCCCGCGGCGCGCCTCGGCGTAGGCGCGCAGCGGCTCCTCGGGCACGCCCGACTGGCGCGCGACCTCGAGCCGGCGCGCCAGCGCGGCATCGGGGTCCTGCGCCGCGCGCGTCATGTGCTCGTGGTTGGGGTGCATCCACAGCTCGCAGCCGGCGCGATCGACGATGTCCGCCGCTTGGCCGTAGTGGTCGGAGTGGGCGTGCGTGCAGACGACGAGCCGGACGTTGTCGATGCGTCAGGTTCACCTGCGCGAGCGCGCGCTCGAGGTGCGCGAGCGAGCCCGGCTCGTGCATCCCGGTGTCGAAGAGGACGATGCCGTCGCCCGCGGCGACCGCCCAGGCGTTGCAGTGCGGCACGCCGGGCCAGGGCAGCGGCAGGCGAAGCCGCCACACGCCGGGGACGACCCGTTCTCCGCGCCCCAGCTCGCGCTTGCGGGTGGACATGGCGTCAACCTATGCCGGGCCGGATGCCCGGCCCTCCATCGGAACGCGGTCAGGATGACCCGCGGAGGTAGTCGCCCGGCCGATGAGCACTCGGACGGTCGCAAAGACCTACTTCGAAGCCATCGCGCGCCGCGACGTCGACGCGATGGTCGCCTGCTGGCGCCCCGGCGGGCGCGAGTTCATCCGCGGCCAGGTCGACACCACCGCGCCCGACGGCGTCCGCGCGTTCTTCACCGAGCTGTTCGCGGCGGTGCCGGACTTCGACCTGCAGGTCGAGGACATGGTCGTCGACAAGGGCCGCGCCGCCGTGCGCTGGCGCGCGACCGGCACGTTCGTGCGGCGACGCGCCGTTCAAGGGCATCGAGCCCAACGGCGCGCGCGCTCGAGCTCGAGGGCTGCGACGTCGCTGCAGATCACCGACGGCCTGATCGACGCCAACGACGCGTTCACGGACGCGATGGCGTTCGCTCGCCAGGTCGGGGCGATGCCGCCGGAGGGATCGGCGGCCGAGCGAAGATGACCGCGCTGTTCAACCGCGGCGCGCGCATCTACGCGCGGATGGCCGCAGGCCCGGCCGAGGCAGATCGCCGAGGGCGTCTGGATCATCCGCGGCGGCTTGCCCCTGCGCACGATGAACGTCTACCTCGTGCGCGACGGCGACGGCGTGCTCGTCTTCGACGGCGGCATCAAGGCGATGACCAGGGCCGTCGCGGCCGCCGGTGCGCGCATGGGCGGGATCACGCGGCTCGTGCTCGGCCACGAGCACCCCGACCACCGCGGGATCGCGCCGAAGCTGGGCGTGCCGGTCTACTGCCACCCCGACGGCAAGGAGGACGCCGAGGGCGACGGCGGCGAGCACTACTTCGACATGTCCAAGCTCAAGCCGCTGACGCGGGCTCGTCATGCCGCGGATGCTGAAGCTGTGGGACGGCGGGCCGGTGCAGATCGCGGGCACCGTCGCCGAGGGCGACGACATCGCGGGCTTCGAGGTCGATCCACCTGCCCGGCCACGCGCCCGGCCAGATCGGGCTGTGGCGCGAGTCCGACCGCCTCGCGCTCGTGAGTGACTGCTTCTACACGCTCGACCCGCGAGACCGGCCGCAAGGGCCACCCGCGCCTCCCGCTCGCAGCGTTCAACCAGGACACCGAGCAGGCGCGCGCGTCGGTCCGCAAGCTCGCCGCGCTGGAGCCGGCGGCGGCCTGGCCGGGCCACGCCGAGCCGCTCACCGGCGATGTGCGCGCCCAGCTCGAGCACGCCGCCGAGACGACGACCTGATGGGCAAGCGCGCCCGCAGGCGCGGCGCGGTCGACAAGCTCGCCGCGCCGGAGTCGGCCTATACGTCTGCCGCCGGTGACGAGCTCGTGCTGCGCGGGGCGATGACGCCGAAGACGCGCTCGCAGTACGCGGCCGTCCTGCACGGCGGCCTGGAGCAGGAGGACGCCTGGCAGCGTGCGGTCGAGTTCCTGTTCGAGCGCCTGGCGGTGCGCTGGGTCGTCTCCGACGTGCCGACCGAGGGCCAGAAGGCGCTGCTGATGCGCTTCCGGGTCGCCACGCGGGACGAGCGCCGCTGGATCCGCGACGTGCTGCGCGAGCACCTCGCCGAGCACTTCCCGGACCTCGACGCGCCGTAGACCGATGTCAGATCTCTGACATCGGTTTCGGCACGCATCGCCTGGCGCGTAGACACTCCGCCCAGTCCAGCCACAAGGGGGTTGAGGGATGTCGGCACGTTGGGCTTCGCTGTCCGGAGCCGCCGCCGTCATGTGCATGGTGATCGCGTTCGGGATCACCGGGGAGTCGCCGGACACCGGCGGATCGGACGCGACGATCAGCGCCTACTACGCGAGCCACTCGCATCAGGTGCACAACATGGTCGGCCTGCTGGTGTTCGCGGTCGGGGTTCTGCTGCTGATCGCGTTCTTCGGCGCGTTGAGAGACCGGCTCGGCGCGATCGCGTCCGGCGCGGGCATTGCCAGCGCCGCGCTGTTCTTCGCCGCGATCGCGTTCTTCACCGGCCCGGCCTTCGCCGCGAACGACACCAGCAAGTTCCGCATGGACCCGAACACGTTCCGGCTCATCAACGACATGGGCTACCTGTTCTGGGTCGGCGCCGTGATGACCGGCGCGGTCGTCGTCTTCGCGACGTCGGCCGTCACGTGGAACGCGTTGCCGCGATGGTTCACGCGCGCCGGCCTCGTCGTCGGCGTGATCCTGCTGTTCGCCGTGTTCTTCCTTCCGGCGTTCGTCTACTGGCTGTGGATCCTCGTGGCGTCGATCCTGCTGACGCGTGGCGAGCGCGTCGCCGCGGCACCGGTGCCGCAACCCGCCTGAGCCTGGGGCCAAGCGCAGTGCGACTCCAGGGACTGTCCCTGGAGTCGCACGGCTTGACATGCTTCGCCGCCGTGACCGAACGCCTCCTCCTCGGCTCCGGCCCTTCGCCCGTCCCGCAGCGCGTGCTCGACGCGCTCGCGCGGCCCACGCTCGGGCATCTGGACCCCGCGTTCGGCGAGGTCATGGAGGATGTCGCCGAGCTGTTGCGCGCGACGTTCCGCACGCAGAACCGCACGGCGTTCCCGGTCAGCGCGACCGGCAGCGGGGGCATGCAGACGATGGTGGACAACCTGGTCCGCCCCGGCGACCGCGTGATCTGCGGCGTGCACGGGCTGTTCGGGGAGCGCATGGCCGACGCCCTCACCCGGCGCGGCGCCGAGGTCGTGCGCGTCGAAGCCGAGTGGGGCCGGTCGATCCCCACCGAGCGGCTGGTCGAGGCCGCGCGCGAGCCGTTCGCCGCGCTCTTCGTGGTCCACGGCGAGACGTCCACCGGCGTCGCCCAGCCGCTCGACGGCCTCGCGGACGCGTGCGCCCAGCACGGCGCGCTGCTGTTCATCGACTGCGTCACGTCCCTGGCAGGGCACCCGCTCGATCTCGACGCGTCGGGCGTCGACGCCGCCTTCAGCGGATCGCAGAAGTGCCTGAACTGCCCGCCCGGCCTCGCCCCGTTCACGGCCAATGCCCGCGCCCTCGAGCGCGTCCAGGGCTCGCCCTCGTGGTACTTCGACCTGCAGGCCGTGCTCAACTACTGGCAGGCCGACGGCGGCCGCGCCTACCACCACACGGCCCCGACCAACATGGTCGTCGCACTGCGCGAGGCACTCCAGATAGCGCAGGAGGAAGGACTCGAGCCGCGCTGGGCGCGCCACGCCAAGGCCCACGAGGCCCTGCGCTCGGCGCTCAGGCAGCTGGGCTTCGAGCGGATCGCCCCCGACGGCGAGCAGCTGCACCCGCTCCTCGCCGTGCGGCTGCCCGACGGCGTCGACGACGCACCGGCCCGCGGCGCCCTGCTGCAGGAGCACGGCATCGAGATCGCCGCCGCGTCGGGCCCGTTCGCCGGACAGGCATGGCGCATCGGCGTGATGGGCGAGGGCGCGCGCCTGCCCGCGCAGGAGCGCCTCGTTCGCGCCATCGCCCGCGAGCTCGACGTCGACGCCACCGTCGCGCTGGACGCGCTGCAGGATGGCTGGGCCTGATCCCAGGGCCTTCGCCGCACTGCTGTGCGACTACTGCCTCGACGTCTCCGAGAACGAGCAGGTGCTCGTCCGCTCCACCACGCTCGCGGCGGCGCTGCTGCTCGAGCTGCAGGGCGAGATCCTGCGCCGCGGCGCCTGGCCGCTGCTGCGCGTCGAGGTTCCCGGCGAGGCGTCCTCGTTCTACGCCAACGCGCGCGAGGAGCTGCTGGACGACTACCCGCCGCTCGCGCTGACGGAGGCCAAGAAGGCCGACAAGGTCCTGAGCATCCAGGCCACCGCCGACCCGCGCGAGCTGGCAACGACCGACCCGGCCCGGATCGCCCGCGCCGCCCGCGCGCGCCGGCCGATCCGCGAGGCGACGCTGAAGAAGCGCTGGTGCACGACGCTGTGGCCGACGCCCGCCCTCGCCGCCGAGGCCGGGATGAGCGACGCCGACTACGGCGCCTTCGTGCAGCGCGCGCTGTTCCTCGACCAGCCCGACCCGGCGCGCTCGTGGGGCGAGCTGCGCGGCTTCCAGGACACGCTCATCGGCCGCCTGTCGAAGGCGAGCGAGCTGCATCTCGAAGCCGAGGGGACGAACCTGAAGCTGAGCGTCAAGGGCCGCACCTGGGTCAACTCCGACGGCAAGCGCAACATGCCGTCCGGCGAGGTCTTCACCGGCCCGATCGAGACGAGCGCGACCGGAACCGTGCGGTTCACCGTGCGCAGCTCGCCTGCGGGTGTCGACGTCGATGGCGTCGAGCTGACGTTCCGCGACGGCGAGGTCGTCGCGGCGCGCGCGCAGGCCGGTGAGGACTACCTGCGCGCGGCGCTCGCCACCGACGAAGGCGCCACGCGCGGGTCCGTCCTTCACCGGCCTCGCCGCCGCACCACAACGACCTCGCCGTCGCCGGAACATCAGCTCAACGCCATGAGCATTACGACACCCGCAGGGAGCCTCGCACGCAGTGAAGCCGCGCAGGACCCAGTTCGCGCTGGTCTCGATCGGGCCGGTAGAGACCTCGCCGGACAGGCATGTTGCGCTTCCGTCGAGTGACCAGGTGCCGCCCTTGACGCTCTAGCTTCAGGTTTCATCCCCCTCGGCTTCGAGGTGCAGTACTCACTAGCCTTCGACAGGCGGGCCCGAGTGAGCCGTCCTCCTGGAAGGCGCGCAGGCTCGCCGCGAGCGCGCCGGGTTCAGGGCTGAGTCAAGGAACAGCGCGCGCTCCACGAGAGGCGCCGTCGTCGGCGTCGCTCATCTGCAGTGCCTCGGCGGCGAGGGCGGCATCTCGGCCACAGCCGGTCCGTGGCCGCGCCTCACGGATCGCCAACAGCGGCGCGGCGATCCGGGCCGGGTCGGTCGCTGCCAGCTCGCGCGCGGGTCGGCGGGAGTAGGCCCTGATACTAGGGACCACCTTGTTCGGCCCCCTTCCTTGGCCTCCATTGAGCAAGAGCGGCCGGGTTGATCATCACAGCTCCTCACACATTTCAGCGTCGAGGAGCGCCTCGCCGGGAACCTGCGACACACGGCGCGCGCGCGCCAGGATTCTCGCCTGCAGGCTGGAGCAGCAGCACCACCCCACGAGCGTGGTGGAGCGGACGAGCCTGCTGCTGTTCTCGGACACGTGTACGAGGCAGTAGTCCGCCGCCGTCGGCGAAGGCCCTAGAATAGGCCCAGCCAGTGTCACGCGTCCAGCGCGACAGTCGTGCGACAGTACGGACTCACGGCGAACATCGCGCGAACGAGCGCTCCTGCGCGGCAGGCGCGCGCCCACGCCGATCGCCGTGCCTGTCCGGCGACACACACAGCAGCAATCTGGATCCCCGTGCCTGCAGACAGCACACGGCCGGTCCTCGTCCCGACACCGTCGGGCAGCCGCACGGCGAGGAGCGGTTGCAGCTGCTGGCCGAGTCAGCGATCCGCTCGAACCCAGCTCCCTGACACCAAGCACAGCCTCGTCGGCCTTGAGCATGACACGCCCAGCACAGCTCAAGAATTCCTTCCTCCTCGCTATTGTGAATACCTGGCGGGTGCGCACGACCATATGTTGGGTCCCGTGTGGGTGACCACGCACACATTCGGGAGAAGCCGGTGACGCAGGTCAAAGTACCACAAGAGCGAGCCCTGGACACGCTGCGAGGGCGCGGGCACTGCACAGGGGCGAGGGCCCGGGCGCAGTTCAGGCACTTTCTGGATCCGCTGAAGGCGGCATTCGACGCCCGACGCGTCGAGGATGCGAGCGGGCCTGCCCCTGCCAGGAGACATGACGCAGTCGATGAACAGCAGCGCGCCAGTGCTCGGCACCGCGTCCGCGAGCCATAGAAGACGGCTAGGACAACGCCGTGGAACATACCTCTCGGCCATTGGACCACGAACGAACGGCTCGCGCGCGGCCTCGACGGCATCGACACAGGCCGCTCAGCGCGCACGACCTCGGCACCGCGCCGGGCTGACAGTCGGCCATACGCTCCCCGACGACCGTGCGCGCCGGGTCGCGCGTCGCCGGGGCCAAGTTGTCCACCATCGTCTGCCGTGCCCCGGCTCCCAGGTCGCGGCGGCCGGGAACGGCGGCCCCGTTCTGCATACGGAACGTCGCGCGCGACAGCTGCAGCAACATCCTCCATGACCTCACCGTCGGCGGGTCCGATGCGAGCGTGGGCCGCGCGAGCGCGTCGACGGCGCGCTGCAGGGACGCGAATGCCACGGAGCCGAGGAGGACGGCGGCGAACAGGCATGTCAAAACCGCATGGACTAGGACGCTGCGCCTTTAATGGCCCCCAGGCTCAGGCGGGTTACGGCACCGGGTGCCGCGCGACACGCTCGCCACGCGTCAGCAGGATCGGCCACAAAGAAGTGCGCGGCCGGTGTAGACGAACGCGCCGGAAGGGAGGGACCGCGAACGGGGTCGCGCCGAACGACGGCGCGCGTGGACCATGCACCGCGCGACGCGTTCACGTGACGGCCCGAACGTCGCGAAGACGAACGAGCGCGCCGGTCATCAGCAGCAGCGGGTGGCCCATGTCCTTGATGCTAAGCCGGAGGTCTGTGTTCAGGTACTGTCCATGCGGAACTTGTCAGCATGTTGGTTCGCAGCGAAGGCAGACAAGTCAACGCGATCGCGGCGGAGGACGCACAGCACTGGCGGTGCCGCGCGGAGCGCCAGCCTCTCTCAACGCGCCGAAGGACGCGACCGGCACAGGACCCGACCGCGACACAGGCGGGCACGACCATGTTGTGCACCTGATGCGAGATCACTCCACGCGTAGGGCGCGCTCGTCGCGTCCGATCCGCGCCTGTGTCAGGCGAGCTCCCGGTGACCCGGAACGCCGATCACCGTGCGGCAGCAGCAGCGGCTCCGGACGCGAAGCCCCAACGTGCTGACATTCCTCGACCCCCTTGTGGCTGGACTGGGCGGAAGTACCTCTACGCGCGCCAGCGATACATGCCCATTCCGAATGTGGTGTCTGACATCGGCTACGGCGCGTCGAGGGTCCCGGGAAGTACTCGGCATCTCGCAGCGTCGCGGATCCAGCAGCACTCGTCACATAGGCGATCCGGAAGGCGCGTCGGCCGCACCCTCTGGCCCTCGTCGCCAGCATCAGACGCACCGCGCCAGCGCGCTCGAACAGGATTTGGACCAGCGCGCTCCACGTTGCCTCCTGCTCCAGCCGCGCGCCAGGACGGCACGGTCTGCAAGCGCGGCGGGCCGCATGGCCGCGCGGCGCGGCTCGTCACCGCCGGCGGAGCGTATAGGCCGAGCTCCCCGGCGCCGGCGACCTCAACAGCGCGCGCGGCGCGTTGCGGTCAGGTCATTGTCGGCGGCGGCGTGCTGGAGCTACGAGGCGCACGTGCACGGAGGGCACGGTCAGTACCCCGCCAGGCCGCCGGATGGCTCCACGCCGCAGCTTGCACGGGACCGATAGGCGCGCGCCTGCTCTGTGTCTGGTTGAACGCACGAGCGCGCGGGTCGGCCCCTTGCGCCCGTCTCAGGAGTGCGAGAGCATGAGAAGCAGCATGGCTCCACGGAGCTGTGGACTCACGCCACAAAGCTCCGATCTAGGCCGCAGATCACCCGCGGCAGGTGGATCACTTTCAAAGCCTGAGAAAAGCAGCCTCGGCGACGGGGTCCCAGCAATTGTCGGCCGGCCGTCCCACACTTGGCAAGGCAGCTCCGTGAGGACCGCGTGAGCAGCGGGGGAACGAGGCGTGTCGAAGTAGGTGCCTCGCCCCACCCCATCACCCTCGGCATCCTCCTTGCATCAGCATAGCAGGAGTGGACCGGCACCGCCCAGCTTCAGCACGATCCCGCGGCATCGTCGCAGTACTCATCAGCCGAGCACGAGCCGCGTGGATTCCCCCGCCCATGCGCGCACCGCGCAACCGCCGCGCCTGGTGACATCGCCTTGATGCACCCGTGGAAGACTGACCATCCGCACACACGGGCAAGGTGACACAAGTTCATCCATCAGGAAGGATAATCCAGGACGCTTTCGGCGAATCTGCTCGACCAGGGGCCTACAAG
>CAWCEB010000066.1:0-10998 GCA_963794105.1 uncultured Actinomycetes bacterium
CGCCGCCGGGAGCGCTCGAGGACGCACGCCTGCTCGTGGGGCTGCAGTGCGCCGCCTAGTCGTCAACGCCGACGACTTCGGGCTGTCCGCCGGCGTCAACGCGGGCATCCTGCGCGCGCACCGCGAGGGCATCGTCACGAGCGCGAGCCTGATGGTGCGCGCGCGCCGGCGGCGCAGCAGGCGGTCGCCGCGCCGCCGCGCACCCCGGCTGGCGGTCGGCCTGCACGTCGACCTCGGCGAATGGTTCCAGTGACGCGAGCGGCGACTGGCAGGCGCGCTACACGGTCGTCGACACCCGCGACAGGCGGCGGTCGTCGCCGAGCTCGACCGCCAGGTCGAGCGCTTCCGCGAGCTCGTCGGGCGCGAGCCCGACGCACATGGACTCCCACCAGCACGTCCACCGCAGCGAGCCGGTGCGCTCGGCGATGGGGGTGCTCGCCAAGCGGCTGCGGATCCCGCTGCGCCACCACGGGCGGGTGCGCTACTGCGGCGCGTTCTACGGCGCCGGAGCGATCGGGCCGGCCGCGCTCGTCTCGATCATTGACGGCCTCCCCGAGGGGGCGACCGAGCTCGGGTGCCATCCCGCCGCGGCGGTCCACCCGCGGTGGGACTACGCGCACGAACGGCGGACCGAGCTCGCCTCGCTGTGCGACCCCTCCGTCCGGGTCGCGATTGAGCGCGCAGCCGTGCAGTTGTGCTCGTTTCTCACCGCAGGAACGCGGTGAGGCGCGGCACGAAGTCGGCGGCCTCCTGAAAGAAGAAGCCGTGCGCCGCATCGGGGTAACGAGGTTCGCGCGCTCGTCGAAAGCGCCGGCCAGCTCGTCAAGGGCAACCTCGTCAACCCTCCAGCGTCCCGGCGCCGCCGTGCGATTGAGGTTGACCGTGGGATGAGCGCTCCCGTACGCTCCTCCTGCCGACTTCAAGGAGGGAGCGGTGAAGACGCCCGAACTGCGACAGCAGCACCATCGGTCGACGGCGGACGCTGGAAGCGTCGAACGACCTACGACGTCCCGCCGACGGATGCTGGCGCTCGCGGCGGGCTCCCTCGGCGGCTTCGGCGCGCTTGCCACACGCCGCACCGATGACGCCGAGGCGGGACAGCAGTACGCGCAGCTGAACTTCGCCAACACGTGGACGGCGAAGCAGACCTTCGGCGAGGGCATCGAGATCTCGCCGACGAAGCGGATCGTGCTCACGTCCAACTCGCCGTCGGGTGGGATCTCGCGCCTGATCGAGTTCCACATGACCACGACGTACGACCGTCCGTGGCTGTCGTGGTTCGACGAGAACGGACGCCACCGCGCGGCCGCCGGCTACCACACGACGGACGCGGGCGAGGGCGGGGTTCATCAGGCGTTCGAGGTCAAGACGGTCGCCGACGCGGCCGGGCCCGATCCCGCCGAGATGCGCACGCGGTTCTCGATCGGCACCAACGCACAGCGCGTGCTGGTCGGCTTCAACTATTGCGACGGCGTGGAGATCAACCAGGGCGAAAACGCCCCGGCACAGCAGTTCGGACTCCTCATGCGCACGACGCCGCGCGGAACCGACGTCGTTCCGAACGCGGTTATCGGCGCGTTCACCGCGCAGCTCGACGCTAGCGACAACGCGTTCGGCTACCTGGACATCAAACCGCCGTACAAGTCCGGCAGCACGATCGTGCCCGGTACCCGGACGGCGACCCTGACGGTGTTCCGCAACACCGACACAGCGTCGGCCAGCTCACCGCAGATCGCGGTCAAGCGCGGCGACGGCACGAACACGAACGCGTGGGTCTTCACCGCCAAGAGCGGTCTCTTCGAACTGCCGCTCGCGCAGTCGCCGGCCACCGGGATCAGGCTCGGCGGTGACGCGCTCGTGAACCTCTACCGCTCCGCCGCCGGGGTGCTGAACACCGACGGCGCGCTGGCGGTCGGCGGCGGAGCGGGGTTCAACGGCGCGGCGCCGGCCGCGAAGCCCACCGTCAGCGGTTCGCGCGGCGGCAACGAAGCGCTTGCGTCGCTGCTGTCCGCGCTCGCCGGGATGGGGTTGATCACGGACAGCACGACCCCATGAACGATCCGATCCACGTCACCGAGCGGGACCTGTACGCGATGATCGGCGAGCAGGCGCTCGTGATCCGCTACCAGGAGCAGGTGATCGCCCGCCTACAGGAGGAGCTCGCGGATTCCGGTCGTGCTCCCCGCACGGATCCTTCGCGGGGGAACGGGGCGCCGGTAGACACCCCTGCATGCTGAACGAAAGACAACTTGAGCCCCGTTGCATGCGAGTTCCCGGTAGTGATCGGCCGCGACTTCGCGGGCACCGTAGGCGCCGGTACGCAAGCCTGCTGTTCATCGTGTGCCCCTTGGGTAGTACGTCCGTGATCGACGGTTGACGCCGAACCCGCGGCGGAGGATGAGCGAGAACCAAGCAGCGCAGTGGTCTGCGTTCGTGGTTCGCTGCTTGCACGACACTCCACCAAAAGGTCCCTGAGGGTTTCTGGCCCGTCGGACCGCCGGAACGACGAGCGCCCCGTCGGAACGGGGCCCTCGGTCAGTCAGGGAGACAGGATTCGAACCCGCGACGGCCCGGCCCTCCGGTTCACACCGACGCTGCGTTGTCGATTTGGCGAGAACCGGCACGCTCCGGCGGGGCGACGACTCGGTTAGCCAAGTCTCGGTTGTTCCGGACGGATTCCTTCGTGTGACGTCCCAAACAACCGAGCGGCCGGTCCCCGCTGCCCGCGTCGACTACAGGCCTGGGCGGCGGCGACGGGCAGCGCCGACTTCGGGGGCCGCGAACCGCGATCCCCTACCGTCGAGGGGTGCTTTCGGCTCTTCGTCGACAGGACTCGCCGCCCGAGCCCGCAGCCGCGGGCGGAGGCCGGCGGATCGCCAGCGGGTCGGCAGTCGCTTCCGTGGCACGGTCGCGGTGACCGCGCCGACTGGGTGATCGTGGCGGCCATCGCCACCAGCGGACTGCTGCCGCTGGCGCTGTTGCCGTTGATTCCAGCGCTGCTGACGTCACATCCGGCGCTGCTCGAGCTCCTTCGCGGGTCGACGACGGCGATCATCAACATGGGCGCCCGCGCGCGCGTCGGCGAGACGTCACTTGTGGCAGCCGTGCTGCTGGCGGTGCCGAGCCTGATGATGTTCGACTGGGCGTTCTGGTGGGCCGGTCGGCGCTGGGGCGACCGCGTCTTCGTGTGGCTGCTCGGCGGCTCGAGCCCTCGGACCGAGCGGCGCCTCGAGCGATTGCATCGCATCGAGTCGCGTGTCGGCCCGTTCGCGGTCGTGCTGGCGTACCTGCTGCCGATCCCGTCGGCGCTGATCTACGCGGCAGTCGGCGACGGCGGGATGCGCTTGGGCGTCTTTCTCGCGCTGGATCTCCTTGGCACGTTGCTCTGGAGCGGGCTGCTGGCCGGGGCCGGGTACGGCTTTGGCCAACAGGCCGTCGACGTCGCCACCGCCGTCTCGCGCTATGGGCTCTGGGTGACGGCCGCGCTCATCCTCATCGTCGCGGTGCGCGTCCGCCGCCGCACGCGCTGATGCGACCGCGATGCGCCATACCCCGCAGCCCCAAGCCGCGCCGGGCCCGCCTGTCTGAACCCCGGGCCCAGGCGGCGTAAAACCCGCGCGTAGCCTGAACTGACTCCAGGATCTCCCGACAGTTTCTGTTGGGGGGTTTCTTCATAAGCACCGGCGAGAGTGTCGGGGCCGTCCGGGCTGCGGCTCATGGTCGCTCCTTCACCGCCAAGCGAAGGAAGCCAAGGGAGTCGCATGACGCAGGATGACGTGCTGCTCGGCTATCGCCTGCAGTTGTTCGGTTGGCCGGCGAGACGGGGTGTCGGCGGGGTGCCGGACGCTCGGCGTGCATCGCTCGACCTACTACCGCTGGAAGCACCAGGTGGACCGGTCGGGACTTGAGATGCTGCGGCCCCGCGAGCGCCGCAGGCCGCTGATGCCCAACCGTTGCCGCGTGATGATCGAGCAGAAGATCGTGGCGTTCGCCGCGGGCATCCCGGGCTCGGGCCGCGGCGGATCGCGACGAAGCTTGCCGCGGCCGCAGTGGGGCGGGCTGATCGTCTCAGCCCAACGGGGTCTACAAGACGCTGGTCCGCCACGGCCTGACCACGAGGGCCAAGCGGCTGTCGTTGATCGCCAGCTACCGCGCCCCGTTCGAACCGCCGCGCGAGCTCAGCTCGAGCCGCACATCGAGACCACCAGGCCCGGCGAGCTGGTCGGCATCGACTGCGTCTACGTCGGGCGCCTGCGCGGCGGTCGCGGCCCGGTCTGGCAGATCACCGCGATCGATACCTACAGCTCGTTCGCCTGGGCCGATCTCGTCATCTGCCCCGACGGCGCGCCGGGCGTCGAGCAGACCTCAAAGCTCGCGCGCAGAGTCCCCCGCGAACTCAAGGCCGCCGGCTGGAAGCTCGAGCGCGTCCTGACCGACAACCGCCCGGAGTTCGGGCGCCACCAGTTCGACGCGCTGCTACCCGCCGGCGCCGCGCACACCCAAACACGGTCCGGGTGCCCACAGACCAACGGGCACGTCGAACGCTGCACCACACGATCCTCGGAGTGAGCCGGGCTGGGTTTCGCGGAGGCTGGGTTTGGTGGTTCCCTCGTTTCGTTGACGGCAGGAGATTTCAGGCGCGCGACATCGGCGAGGTCGACGAAGGGGGATCAGATGCGGACACGCTCGCCGGTCATGCGCGCAAGCGCCGGCGCACGCCGCGGCGCTTCGGGGCCCTCAGCATCGCCGCGATCTCGGGCGCCTCGCGCTCGAGCAGCGACGCGAGGCGCTCACGCACCGCCGCCTCGCCCGCGCCCAGCTCGACCAGGATGTCGCGCGCGACGCCGTCGCTCGCAGCGAGCGCGAGCAGCAGGTGCTCGGGGTCGGCGCAGCGCTGGCGACCGGCGCGCTTTGGCTCCCTGACCGCGGCTTCCAGAACACGCTTCGTGCGCGGCGTGATCCCGAGCGTCGATGACTCGCTCGAACGGCCGCGTCCGATGATGCGCTCGATCGCGTCGCGTACCGCGCGCCCTGTGACGCCGAGATCGGCAAGCGTCGCGCCGGCGAGACCGCTGTCCGACGTCAGCGCGAGCAGGAGATGCTCGGTTCCGAGATAACGATGGCCGAAGCCACGCGCCTCAGCGAGAGCGCGCGCGACGACTTCACGCGCCGGATCGTTGAAGTTCTCGGGCCAAGCAAGCGGCGCGTCGACGAAGCGCTCGTGCGCCGCCTGCTTGGTCACACCCAGCGCCGTGCCGATCTCCGACCACGAGCGGCCCTCGGCGCGTGCAGCCTGGACGTAGCGATCAAGCAACTCGTCGCCGAGCCCGCGCAACTCGCTCGCGGTGGCGGCCGCCGCTCCGAGGCGATCGAGGACGCCTGCCGCGGCGTCGGCCTCGATCGGCGCGGACAGCTGCTCGAGTGTCAGACCCGTCGCGATCGCGTCAAGGTACTCCTGACGATCCTCACGCGTCAAGGCTGCCCTGACGCGAGCGTGGCTTCGAGATCGTCGCGGCGCACGACCCCGGCCCTCGCCGCGCGCTGGGAAGCGATCTCGACGGGCGGGTTGTTCCGGACGGATTCCTTCGTGAACGTCCGTCCAACTGGCTGTGGGCTGCCCGAGCAATCACCGTGGGCCAGTACGCGAGCGCCAGCCCCTTACTGCGCGCCGAGTGTGTCCACCCACGCCGCCGCCGTGAATGGCCGCGCCGGCGCGTGCTGCCACGAGAAGTGGATGTGCGCGTTGCCCCCGCGGCCACCTCAACCGCGAACTGAAGCGCTTCGCGCCGGGCGACCCCGGCGAGCCGCTCGACGGCATCGGCCCGATCCTCCATCCGCCGCGCCCGACAACCCCAAAGTTCCCGTAGCCATCACGGCGCGGACCGGAGTCGCTGCCCGAATTCCCTGCAATGTCGCGGTGAAGACCCTGTCGTGGACCGGGTAGAGCGCGTACCAGTAGGCCAGGCCGATGTAGCCCGCCGGGTCAAAGACGGTGGTTTGCCGGATCAGCGACCCATCGCCGTCGGGCTCGACCTCGAACTGCAGCCATAGCCGTCCGGGAATCTTCATCTCGGCGACAAGGAGTAGTCGGCGCTCGGGCTCGAGGCGCTCGACGCGCCAGAAGTCGACGGTGTCGCCGACGCGCAGGTGCTGGGGGTCTCGGCGTCCACGCCGCAGTCCGACGCCGCCGCGCAGAGTGTCGAGGAAGCCACGCAGCCGCCAGAACCAGTCGAGCGCATACCAGCCCGTCCCACCGCCGATCCGCACGATTGGGGCGAATGCCTCTCGTGGTCTGCAGCTCACCCGCACCGCGCGCGTGGCCACCATCCGCCGCCCGACGGCGAGCCCGCCCCAGTGCAACGGCGCCGGCGCCGCCGGGAGCGCGTCGCACCAGCGCGTCTCCGCGAACTCGTGGTCCTCGTTGACGAGCGCACGCTCGATCGCCTCGGCGAGCCCGCGCGGCTGGATCCCGAACACCTCGCGTGCCAGACCACTTTGGACGACGGTCTCGTTGCGCAGGCTGTCGACCATCGCCGCGGCGATCGGTCCGTACACGGGCGTCAGGAGACCGAGGAACACGCGCGCTGCGCGTGAGGAGATCAGTGACAGCGGAACGACCCGCCGGCGCAGTCGCCGCTGGCGGGCGTACTCGCGCATGACCTCGACGTAGGTGACGCGGTCGTCGCCGCCGATCTCGAAGACCCGGCTCGTCGCGGGCTCCAGCCGAAGCGCCGCAACCAGATACTCGACGACATCCTCGATCGCGATTGGCTGGGCGGCCGTCTCAACCGAGCGTGGCGCCGGAATCGCCGGCAGCATGTCGACCAGCGCCCGGACCGCCTCGAACGACGCGCTACCGGATCCGATCACGATCGAGGCGCGCAGTTCGATCGTGGGGACGCCCGACGCGCGGAGGATGGCGCCGACCTCCTGCCGGCTGGCGAGGTGCGGCGACAGGTCACCGCCGTTTCCAAGCCCGCCGAGATAGACGATCCGCTCGAGGCCGGCCCTTGTGGCCGCGGCGGCGAAATTCGCTGCCGCCCGCCGGTCAAGGTCCGCAAACTCGCCAGCGCCACCCATCGAATGCACGAGGTAGTACGCGTCCTGGACCCCGTCCATCACCGCGTCGAGTGAGTCGGGGTCGAGCAGATCGCCGGTGATGATCTGCACTGGCGGGCCGCCGCGCGCCACGAGCACGTCGGGGCGACGGGTCAGGCAGCGCACCACTCGGCCCTCAGCAACCAGGCTGTGCAGGAGCCGGCCGCCGACGTAGCCGGTAGCGCCCGTGAGGAGCACCGGCCCGCCGCGTGCGGTCATCGCAGCGATCGCTCTTCGCCGCGCGCGCCCCCGGATACCGCTACGAGCGCGGCCCCGAGCAGCACGCCTGCCGCCGCCGCGGCGGCGGCGATCGCGCCGTAGCCCAAGGCCCACGGGCTGACGAGCAGCCACGCCCCTGCCGACCCACAGACCACGGTGGCATGGCGCAGGCTCATCGCGAGCACGTCCATCGGCAGGAACCCAAACGCGAACGCCACGTGCGGCGCCACCGCCGCGGACGGCGCTACCGCCGCGGACGACCGCGGCGGCAAGGGTCCCGCCGCGCTGAGCGCCGTGACCGTCGGATAGGTGAAGACGTGTCCGCTGACTGTGGCGACGACGGGTGACTTCATGGGCCCACTCGGTCGGCGGCGCCGAGGGTGATCGTGTCGGCGCTGTCGTCACCCGTCACGGTCAGGACGTGGCCATCGACGATCGGCGTCACGCCCGCGCTCGCGGTGGTCGAGACGGTCAGCACAGCAGTCGCAATCAGCGCATCGCTCAGCGCCACCCGCTTGAAGGGAGTCATGTCCGAATTCTCCGGGACAGTTGTGGAGGGAGGGAACCACCGCGGTGAGGCGGTGCGTCTAACGGGTCAGGACGCCAACGGCCAACGACTCCTTCCGCACGGATGCACATTGCCGCGGGCTCGCGGCGTCGCATCCTGCAGGTCGTTCACCACGCGAGAACGCGAGGGCCTCAGCTGGAGGGACGCATCGGGCGCCACCCATGCGCTTCCGGTCACTCCAAGGTCCATGAGCGCGGCCCGCACCGCGAGCCCGTAGCGATGCACCCAGCGGGCGTCGTCAACAACTGCGGGCGCGCGCCCGAAGCCGTGGACCATGCCCCTCGTAGCGCTCCAGCCGGGCGGAACCCGCGGAGCGCAAGCGTGCGCATACCTCTCGGCCTCGACTCGCCGCCATGGCGCAGCTCGCCGTCACGTTCGCCACACACACGAAGTCGGCACTCGGTTTCGTAGACCAACGCTCAGTGAGGTGCCGCGCGCGGCGGGGAGTTGATACGCGCCGGCTCCCGTCGCCGCTCGCTGGGAAGCGATCTCGACGGTCGGGTTGTTTCGGACGTGATCCTTCGTATGACGTCCGGAAAAACCGGAGCCGTCGCGCCCATCCCCGCTGTGCTCGCTGTCGACTACACAGGCTGCCGACCACGCCACCGCTACCGCTTGGCACCCGACTGCAGTCGCGGCCGGCTCCGACCCGACCACGCTTGCGTCTCGTCCGCAGCGGTAGACAAGTGCGCGCCAGGGCGACGCCTCCTTTCACGCGAAACGGGCAGCGAGCATTGCGCCTATTCGTCGGGGTCGCCCGACCGAAGGGCTTGGCCGAGGGCCTGCTCGAACTGCTTGATCCCGGGCTGGTCCTCAGCCGGAAGCTCCAGGGCCAGCGGGCCGTCGGGCGTGGTGGCGGTGAGGCGCAGCACGTCCATGCGATCGGTCGTACTCATACCGGTCTGCCCGCTCAAATACGACTGCTTGAGCTCTGTCCGCCACCCCTCAAGCGAGATCTCGTCGCGCCGCCATCGCCCGAGACACGGTCCGAGCTCTGTGCCGAGTCGATACTCGAAGACCAGCAGGCAGCGTTCGGTCAATGCCACGACCGACTGACGCGAGCCAAGTCCCGGTAGTCGATCATCCCATCGCTCCTGGGCTCGCATCCGACGGATCAGTCGTCGCACCGGCCTGCTGATCGGGTGCATCCAATAATCGGCGGGATAGCAAAAGGCCGCAGCGACGACGCGCTCGGTCACCGCTGCCGCGACCATCGACTGATACGGGTTCCCGACCTCCTGCAGCCACAGCTCCTCTTGGTCGAGGGCGGGCTGGGAAATGCTCATAGCCTGATTGCCTCTCATTTCAACCTCTCGATGTCGGCGTCTTGTCGATCTCGAAAGCGTCTCTTGTCGCTGCGTCTCAGGCCAGGGGGGTAGACCGGCAGCTGAGCTTCGGTTTTTCGCCAGCCGCCGTGCCGACCTGGAGTTCGCCGCCGAACACCGACACGGTCCCCGCCGCCGAGGAACACCCCGGCATGTTCGGCTTCGTGCCCCTGCGTCATTCGCGCCCCGGGTGCGCCGCTGCTTCTCGACCAGAGCGAGCGCACGAATCGCGTCGGCGCGGACGACCGGGTTGGACGACGAACAAGCGCGCCAGGTCTCTGACGAAGCGGCAGTGCGGCGACGGACGGCGCGGCATGACCCGCGTTCCAAACCGAGCAGCGTGCTCCGGGTCGAGGGCAACCCGATCGAGCCGGCTGGATAAGCTCGGCCGGATGACTGCGCTTGGCGTCGTCCTGTCACTCACCGGGATCGATGACACGGTGGCGGCCGCGCGACTTGCTGAGCACGCCGGATTTGAGTCGGTGTGGACGACCGAGTTCCCCGATCACTCGGCGACGATCTGTTGGCGGCGGTGCGCATTGGCGACCGAGCGGGTCACTGTGGGAGCGCGATCGCCTACGCGTTCGGCCGCACGCCGCTCGTGCTCGCCGCCGAGGCCCGCGACCTCGACGATCTGTCCGGGGGCGCTTGATCCTCGGGCTCGGCACCGGACGCCAGCGATGCAGCGCGAGTGGCACGGGCTCGGACGGCGAGCATTCCGCCGGGCGAATGGAAGAACTCGTACCCCTTGCTGCGAGCGTTTGCTGCGCCTGAACGAGGGCCCGGTGGACCACGATGGGCCGCTTCTATCGGGATGATCGTGCATCCGACCGTCCCCGGTCCCGGCGCCGCTGCGAACCGCTCTACCGATCTATATGGCCGGCGTCAACGCGCGGATGATCGAGGCCGCCGGCGCGGTCGCCGATGGCCTAGTCGGGCATCCTCTGTTCACGCCGGAGTACACACGTGACGTCGTTCGCCCCGCGCTTGCGCGCGGCGCCGAGCGCGCCGGACGCTCTCGAGCCGCCCCCGATCGCCGGGTATCCTCACCTGTCGGGTCGACGAAGACGGCGATGCCGCCCGCGATGTCGGCGCGCGTGAGTGGATCGCATTCAACTCGACGGTCTCGACCTACGGCCGATCCTCAGCCATCACGGTTTTGATGTGCAGGCGGACCGGATTCGCGCGGCCTGGCAGCGCGGCGATCTCGCTGGGATGGCGGCCGAAGTGTCCGGACGAGATGCTCGAGACGACCGCGATTGCCGGCACCCGAGACGAGGTGCGGGCCCAATACGAAAAGCGCCGCGCTGGCCTGTTCGAGCGTACGCTGCTGTGGACACCGTTCACCGGGCTCGACGCGGTCCAAGCCACCATCGAAGCATTCGCCGCGTAGGACCCGCTGACCACCGAAGCAGCGAGCGTCATCCCCTGCTGGTGGGTCCCCACGGACGCGACCGCGTCGACGAGGCACGCGCTCGGGACGAGCAGCAGGCCCCCGCGCCGGCGGTCGCGCTGCTACTGCTCCTGCGCGAACGCGATCACGCCGACGACGACCGGTGGGACGACTCAGTTGGCCACGAAGCGGTCGTGTCGTCGGAGGCACGGTACGTGCCCGCCTTGGACGACCTGCAAGCGCGTCGTCCAACCGAGCGCGGACTACCGCTATCTCGGACGAAGGCGAGCGCGAGTCGGCCGGCGGCTCCGACTCCTCCGGATCGTCTCGAACGGGCGCGAGTCGACGCGGCTTGGACGCTGGCTCCTCGCGCACGGCAGCAGCGACAGGGGTCT
>CAWCEB010000067.1:0-4991 GCA_963794105.1 uncultured Actinomycetes bacterium
GCGGGCGAGCAGGTAGCTGGCCGAGCGCGTCGCGCCCGCAGCGTGCGCGAAGGTGGCGTAGTCCAGGAACGAGACCGAGCTGACGATGCTGGTCGTGCCGGCCATGAGGCCGGCGACGCGAAGACGGCGCCCGGCCATCGTGATGCGGTCGCCGAGGGCGACGCCGAGCCGCGTCGCGATCCGGTGGTCGAGGACGACGCCGCCGGGCGGCGGCTTGCGGGCGCCTTGCACCTCGCCCCACGGGCCGCCGCCCGTGGTGTAGCCGATCAGGTACGTGTAGGCCTGCACCCCTGCGCGTCTCGAGCACCACGCTGCGATAGAGGATCGGTGCCACGCTCGCGACCTCGGGCACGCGCCGTGCCCGCTGCACTGTCGTGAGCGGTAGCGACGAGTTGGACATGTGCATCGTCGTGACGCCGCGCTGGGAGACGATCGCGTCGGCGCCCGAGTGATCGATGTAGGCGGTCACCTGGCGCGTGACGCCCGCGAACACGGCGTTCAGGGCGAGCACGAGCAGCAAGGAAAACCGATGCCGCCGACGCTCATCACGAAGCGTGCACGCTGGCCGGTGAGGTTGCGCCGGGCGATCGGGACCGAGCGGCTCATCTGCGGAACACCTCCGCGGGGTCGAGCCGCGCGACGATCCGCGCCGGCGCCCATGCGCCCGCAAGCGCCATCGCGATGGCCGCCACTAGGACCACCGCGACGTGCGCCGGCTTGAACACGAACAGGTACTTGGGATCGACTGCGGTCATCGCGCTTGCGGCCGCGCGTTGCAGCACGAAGCCCGTCGCGACGCCTGCGGCGGCGATGGCCTAGGGCCTGCGTGCTCACGAGGAGGTAGAGCCGGCGCGACGAGCCCGCCGATCGCCTTGAGCATCCCGAACTCGCGCCGGCGCTCGGTGACGAAGCCGTAGACCGAGAGGCCGATCACGAACGCACCGACGCCGAGCCCCACTGAGCACCATCACCAGCAGCAGCGCATTGAACGCGTCTCGTCATCCGCTCTGCGGTTCGTTCGCGGCTGGACCTGCTCTGTGCGTCAGGACGGCTGGAGGCCCCGGCAGCCTCGTCCGTAGGCGCGTCGCGGAGCGCTGACGGCGAGTCCGGCGCACGCACGACGATGTAGCTCGCGACGTCTCCGCGATCGCTGAGCGCGTTCGCCTCGGAGCGCGTCGTGAACAGCAACGGGGTCATCCACGCCGAGGTCTTGTCGGTGATGCCGACGACGCGCAGCGGCTGTCCGCGCACCGCGAACCGGTCGCCGAGTGCGATCCCGTGCTGGCGGGCGAGGACACGGTCGACCGCGATCTCGCCGAGCCCCGCGGGCCGGCGACCGTCGTGCATCTGCCATGGACCGCCGAGGCGGCCGGGTTCGAAGCCGATCACGAGCGTCGCCGTCTTGCGACCGTGCAGCGTGAGCATCTCGAGGCTCGCCGTCATCGGCGCCGCCTGCGCGCCCGGGACGAGCCGCTCGATGCGGGCTGCGAGGCTCGCCGGTACCACCGAGTCGGTCACCATGGAGGTCGCGCGCCCCCGCTTCCGCCGACGTACACCTGGGCGCCCGACTGATCCTCGTAGCGCGTCACCTGCTTGGCGATCCCGGCGCGCAGGCCGAGCAGCAACCCGACGAGCGCGACTCGACAGCGCCACGCCGATCAACCCGCGAGCACGAGCTTGCCGCGCTCGGCGCCGAGCTCGGCGGCGGGCCAGCGGCACGGATCGCTCGGGGGCGCGGGCGGTCATCGCCCTCACTCCACGATCAGCTTGCCGCGCAGCATGCCCATCTGCAGCGAACTCGTACTCGCCGGGCGCTCCGGGAGGAACTCACCGGCACCGTCTCGCCCTCCGGCAGGTGGGCCGACTTGCCGAAGTCGGCGAGCACCACCATCTCCGAACAGGCCGCCGTCTCCTCGCGGCGGAAGTTCAGCCGAACGGCTTGCCATGGCGGACCACGATTACGTCCGGGGTGTAGCCGCCCTTCACCAGGACCATCGCCTCCTGGTAGCCGCTCGAGGTCGTCGCGGCCCGGGCGCCGCCCTTGCGCGGCCCCCAGAAGAACCAGGCGATCCCGGCGATCAGCGCCAGGCCGCCGACGATCACCAGGATGTCCGTCGGTTGTCATGATCGTGCCTCCTTCGGCCGCCAGCCGCGCAGGCGGTTGGCGTTGGTGACGACGGTCACCGAGCTGGCAGGCCATCGCCGCGGCAGCGAACAGCGGGCTGAGCAGCAGCCCGGTGAACGGGTAGAGCACGCCAGCCGCGATCGGGATGCCGAGCCCGTTGTAGATGAAGGCCCCGAACAGGTTCTGCTTGACGGTGCGCATCGTCGCCCGCGAGAGCTCGATCGCCGTGACCACGCCTGCAGGCTCGCCGCTGATCAGCGTCACGTCGGCCGCCTCGATCGCGACGTCGGTGCCGGTGCCGATCGCGAAGCCGACGTCGGCCTGGGCGAGCGCCGGGGCGTCGTTGATGCCGTCGCCGACCATCGCGACGCGTTTGCCCTCGAGCCTGGAGCTTGCTGGACCTCTGCGCGCCTTGTCCTCGGGCAGCACCTCGGCCAGCACGCGGTCGACGCCGACCGCCGCGCGATCGCCTCGCGCGGTCGCGCGGTTGTCGCCGGTCATCATCACGACTCAGGCCCGAGCTCCTTCAGCCGCGCGATCGCCGCGGCCGACGTCGGGCTTGACGGGTCGGCGACCGCGATCACGCCGGCGGCGCGGTCCGTCGACGGCGACGTACATCGGGCGTCTTGCCGTCGCGGCGAGCGTCGCGGCGCGGCGTCGAGCTCGCCGAGCGGCGATGCCCGCGCTCGCGCAGCAGCGTCGCGTTGCCGAGCAGCACCGTCGCGGCCGTCGACGCTGCGCATCGACGCCGTGGCCCGGCGATCGCACTGCGAAGCGTCGCGGCTCGGCAGATCGCAGGCCGCGCTCGTGCGCCGGCGACGATCGCCGCGCGCGAGCGGGTGCTCGCGAGCTTGCTCGACGGCCGCGGCGAGGCGAGCAGCTCGTCCGCGGCGAAGCCCGTCGGCGGCAACGATCATCGGTCAGCGCGGGCTTGCCGTCGGTGATCGTGCCGGTCTTGTCGAGCACGACGGTGTCGATGCGCTGGGCGGCCTCGCAGCGCGTCGCCGCCGCTGATCAGGATGCCGCTGCTCGGCGCCCTTGCCGGTGCCGACCATGATGGCGGTCGGCGTGGCGAGGCCGAGCGCGCACGGGCAGGCGATGATCAGCACGGCGACGCGACGATGACGAGCGCCAGGTGAACGCGCGGCTCCGGCCCGAGGACGAACCAGACCGACGAACGTCGGCGACGGCGATCGCCATGATCACGGCGGGCACGAAGACGCCGGCGACCTGGTCGGCGAGCCGCTGGATCGGGGCCTTCGACGCCTGCGCGTCCTCGACCATGCGGACGATCTCGCCAGCGCCGTGTCCTTGCCGACCTTCGTGGCGCGGAAGCGGAACGCGCCGGTCTTGTTGATGGTGGCGCCGATCACCGTCGTCGCCGGGCGCCTTCGTCCACGGGCAGCGACTCGCCCGTGACCATCGACTCGTCGACGGCCGACGCGCCCGTCACGACACGCCGTCGACCGGGACCTTCTCGCCCGGGCGCACCGCCACGACGTCGCCGACGACGCACCTCCTCGACGGGCACGTCGAGCTCGACGCCGTCACGCGATCACGCGCGCGGTCTTGGCCTGCAGGCCGACCAGCTTGCGGATCGCCTCGGAGGAGCGGCCCTTGGCCTTCAGCTCCAACGCCAGGCCCAGGATCACGAGCGCCGTCACGACGGCGACGACGTCGAAGTAGACCTCGGCGTACTTTTCGGCCGGGAAGATCCCCGGATCGGCGACCGCGACCAGCGAGTACGCGTAGGCCGCCGTGATCCCGGTCGCGATCAGGGTGTGCATGTTCGCGCTGCGGTGCTTGAGCGCCCGCCACGCGCCCGTGTAGAACTGGCTCGCGGCCCACAGCAGCACGGGCAGCGTCAGCAGCGCAAGCCCGCGCCACACCCAATACAGGCCGTCGCTGCCGCGCTCCAGCCACGAGACGTCCCTCAGGCCGGGCACGAGCCCGGTGTTGGAGAGGATCAGGACGGGCACCGCCACGGCGGCCGAGAACCAGAATTTGCGCATCAGCGCCCGGTACTCGCGCGCACGGTCGCGGTCCTGGCGGGCGAAGTCGTCCTCCGCGGGCTGTTCGGCCTTCTCGTGGGCGTGGTAGCCGGCACGCTCGACGGCCTGCTCGAGTTGGGCGACCCGCACCGCGTCCGCGGAGGACGTGACCCGCGCCTCCTCGCTACCAAGGTTCACCGACGCCTCGACGACGCCGGGCACGCTGCGCAGCTCGCGCTCGACGCGCGCCACACAACTGGCGCAGTGCATGCCCTCGATCCCGAGCTGGGTGGTCGTGACCGAGATCGGGGCCGGTGCGACTTCTGGAGGGGTGTCGGTGGCGCTCATCGCGGCCCCACCATCCGCGCAACGCCGCGCACCTGGCCCTCGATCCGCGCCAGGCGCCCCAGCAACTGCTTCCTGCTGGGGGTGGAGCCCCGAGGAGATGTCTGTGGAGTGCTCACGAATCGAACTTACAACACCCCCCGGGGGTATAACGCGGTACAAGTCCGCGGACCCGATCCGGGATCTCTACGGAGCCGTCGCGCTTGACCGCACGAGAGGGCGCCACCTCCAGGACGCCGGGTCTACGCGCAAGCCGTCATCCGTGAGCAGCGTCACGGGAGGTCAGCGCAAGGTTTGCCTGATACCCCTAGGGGGTATATGGTGCCGCAACCCGCCCACCCCTGGAACCTCGAATGGGACCCCTCTGATGCCCGACCTCAACGTTCACCACTCCGCCGCTGACCTTCATCGACGCAGCCCGCGACGCGCGCGGCGAACGACTTCGTCGACGCGCCACTTCGTCCGTCACTACGTCGAGATGGTTGTCGCCATGTTCCTGGGCATGGTGGTCCTGGGGGTGCCGGCCGGCT
>CAWCEB010000068.1:0-4523 GCA_963794105.1 uncultured Actinomycetes bacterium
TCTACGACCTGGCGGCGCTGACGTCCGTGTACCGCGTCGGATCGTTCCTGGCGCTCGGTCTCCTGTTGCTCGGCGCCGCGTTCGCCTACCAGCGGATGCGCCCGCAGATCACTGCGTGAGGCCGCGCAACCGCTCCGCGAGCCGGCGCATGCCAAGTCCCTCGGCGGCGTCGGCCGCGGCGGCGAAGTCGGTCGGGCGGTCCTCGGGCCGCTCGACCGGCACGGGCTGCAGCGTCGCCATGTGGCGAAAGGCGCGCAGCTCGTCGGCCTGGCCGTGCAGCGCGGCGCGCACGCGCGGGGGCTGACGCAGCGCGTTCTCGATCGTGGCGTCGAGCGTGCCGTACTCCCGCAGCAGGTCGCGTGCGGTCTTCTCGCCGATGCCCTTGGCGCCGGGGATCCCGTCCGACGGATCGCCCCGTAGCGCGATGAAGTCCGGCACCTGCTCGGGCTCGATGCCGTAGCGCTCGCGCACCCCCGCGACGTCAACCAGCTCCGGGCCTCCCTTCGAGCCCGACCTGGGAAGAGCACCGCGACGTCCTCGCTGACGCACTGGAACATGTCGCGGTCGCCGGTGAAGAGCAGCGCGCTGCCGCCGGCCGCGACCTCGCCCTGCGCGAGGCTGCCAAGCAGGTCGTCGGCCTCGAGCTCCCCGGCGTGCAGCACCGGCCAGCCGAACGCGCCGAAGAACGCCGGCGCGCGCTCCCACTGCCATGCGAGCTCGTCGGGCATCGGGGGCCGGTCGGCGTGGTAGCCGTCGTGCAGCTCGACGCGGTACGTCGCGGCCTCGGCCCCGAAGCACAGCGCGACGGCGCGGGGGTCGTAGCGCTCGACCGCCTGCAGCACGAGGTTCGTGCAGCCCAGCAGCGCGTTGACGGGGTGCCCCTCGGCGTCCGTTATGGAGCCCGGCAGCGCGAAGAACGCGCGGTACAGCAGGGACGGAGCGTCGACGGCGAGCAGCGGGGCGGCGATGGCCGACACGCTAGTACGCAATCCGTGTCCGCGGTGTGCGCCGCTTGCTCAAGCGATGCTCCGGTTTGCCGATCAACCCAGCACCGATGACGCCCGCTCAGGACGCAGCACAGCGCAGGGCCATCACCGGCCGCCTCGCCGGCCTGCTGTTCGCGGTGGGCGCGATCGTCTCGGCGCCGGCGAACGAGCTCTTCACCGACCCGCGTGTCGGGCAGGCGGCGCGCTGGGTCGATCTGCTCGCGTTCGTCTCGGGCGTCGTCTGCCTGGCGATCCCGTGGCGGCGCGTGCCCGAGCGCTGGTTCCACCTGCTGCCGATCGCCGGCACCCTCGAGGTCGCGCTGTCGGTCTGGAGCGTGGGCACCCATGGCGGCATCTACTCCTGGTACTACGTCCTCGTCGCGGTGTTCACGGCGTACGCGTTCGAGAGCCGAGCGCAGATCGCGGCCCACATGGGGCTGGTCACGGTCGCCTTCGCGGCCCCGGTGGCGTACCTCGACGCTTCGGGCAACGCCCCGATCCGCACGGTCGTCGCGGTCCCGGTGATCCTGGCGGTCGCCGCCGTCGTGACCTACCTGCGCGAGGGCCTCGAGGCGGGCAAGGCGCTGCTCGCCCAGCAGGCGCGCACCGATCCGCTGACCGGTCTGGCGAACCTGCGCGTCCGCGACGAGCGGCTCGAGTACGAGATCGTGCGCCATCGCCGCGTCGGCCGCGAGCTTGCGGTGCTGATCCTCGACCTCGATCGCTTCAAGGAGGTCAACGACACGCTCGGCCACCTCGCCGGCGACCGCCTGCTGCGCGATGCCGCCGCTGTCCTGTCCGCGACGGTGCGCAGCGGCGACACGGTCGCACGGCCGGGCGGAGACGAGTTCTGCGTGATCGCGCCGGAAACGGCACGCGCCGAGGCCCAGCGCCTCGCGGAGCGCATCGAGATCGCCCTATCGGCGCTGACGGCCGCAGGCCGCCCGCTGTCGGCCAGCATCGGCGTCGCGATGTTCCCGCACGACGGCAACACGCCCGAGCAGCTCATCGACCGCGCGGACCTCGATCAGCGGATGATCAAGCAGGCCGCCGGGTCCGATCGCGGGCGACGGTTGCACGCCGCCTGAGCATAGGCTTCGGCCATGCTCACCATCAACGGAATCGACGACCTGAAGGACCGGGTCGGGCAGGAGCTCGGCGTCAGTGACTGGCACGAGGTGACCCAGGCGGAGATCGACGCGTTCGCCGAGGCGACCGAGGACCATCAGTTCATCCACGTGGATCCCGAGCGGGCCAAGCAGACCCCGTTCGGATCGACGATCGCCCACGGGCTCTACACGCTCAGTCTCGGGCCGAAGTTCTCCTACACGATGTTCAACGTGGACAACATCGCGTTCGGCCTGAACTACGGCTATGAGAAGGTCCGCTTCCCGGCGCCGGTGCCGGTCGATTCCAAGGTCCGCATGCGCGCGGAGCTGCTGTCGGTCGACGACATCCCCGGCGGCGTGCAGTTCAAGGTCAAGCAGACCTTCGAGGTCGAGGGCGGCGAGAAGCCGGTCTGCGTGGCCGAGTCGCTGGCGCGCGTGTACGGAGGCTGAGCCCACCACTTCTGGCGATGCGGATGGCAACATCCGTCCGCATCGGTCCAGAAACCCTGGTATTGGGCCGATTCCGAACCCTCACAGCCGGATCGGCCACGAGGGTCGCCGGCATGTCCGCGAGGAGTGGCATGGGCAACCTCCAGGCGCTTGTGATGGGTCGGAAGTGGTGAATCGGGGCTAGTTCGGCCTCGGCTCATGTCCGCCCCGGTCCAGTCCGCGCGCGCAGCCTCTGCGCTGCGCCGGTATGTCGTCGTCGTGTCGCTCGCGAGCCTCTCCGCGCTCGCGCTGTTGATCCTGCTCGAGGGCGACACGCTCCTCGAGCGCTTCGACGTCTCGCTGGGTTGCCTCGCGGCGCTCGCGCTCCTCGGAGAGTTCGTGCGCATCCGCGTCTTCCGGCGCAGCGCCGAGGGAGAGCTGACGCTGTCAACGGCGTTCTCGTTCGCGGTGCTGCTCGACGGCGGTGCCCTGGCGGCATGCGCCGTCCTCGCCGTGGCCAGCGTGGCGGCCGATATCCACGCACGCAAGCCCGCCGCGCGCGTGTGGTTCAACGCGGCGCAGTACGTGCTCTCGATGGCGGGCGCGTCGATCATCCTTTCGATGTTGAGCGGGGTCCCGTTCGGCACGGTCGACCCGTTCGTCGCCTCCGAGCTGCCGAGCATGGCGATCGCCGCGGTGTTCTTCTTCGCGCTGAACGGCATCCTCGTCGCGACCGTGATCGCGCTCGCGCGCGGCTACTCGGTGGTGTCGTTCGTCCGCTCGGACTTCGCGTTCGTCGCCGCCAGCGCTGGTCTGGCGATCGGCCTGGCGCCGATCGCGGTGCTGGCCGCGCGCTTCAGCCCGGTGCTCGTGCCCGCGCTGATGCTGCCGCTGTACGGCGTGCACCGCGCGGCGCGCCAGGCGGTGGAGCTCGAGCACCAGACGCTGCACGACGCGCTGACCGGCCTGCCGAACCGGATCCTTCTACGCCAGCGGGTCGAGCACGCGCTCTCGACCACCGAGCCCGGCGGCGATCTTGCTGCCGTGCTGCTGATCGACCTCGATCACTTCAAGGAGATCAACGACACGCTCGGGCACCTGCACGGCGATCTGCTGCTGCGGGAGATCGCGCAGCGGCTCGCGGCGGTCGTGCGCCCTGGTGACACCGTGGCGCGGCTGGGGGGCGACGAGTTCGCCGTCCTGCTGGCGCCGGTCTCCAACTCCGTCCAGGCGATCAGCCTCGCCCAGTCGCTGCGCAAGCACATCGCGGAGCCCATCGACGTGGAGGGCGTCGTGATGCGCACCGAGGCGAGCATCGGCGTCGCGGTCGCCCCCGATCATGGCCAGGACGTCGACACGATGCTCCGGCGCGCCGACATCGCGATGTACGTCGCCAAGGGCGGCCGGACCGGGGTCGAGGCCTACGACAACTCCCAGGAGAGCCACAGCCCCGCGCGGCTGGCGCTCGCCGGCGAGCTGCGCCGCGCGCTCGAGCGGCGTGAGCTTGTCGTCTACTACCAGCCACAGGCGGCGATCAGCACGGGGCTCGTGACCGGCGTCGAGGCGCTGGTGCGCTGGCACCACCCCCAGCGCGGGCTCGTCGGCCCCGACGTGTTCGTGCCGCTGGCCGAGAACACCGGCCTGATCGGCCCGCTCACGATGGTGGTCCTCGACGACGCGCTGGCCCAGGTGCGCATGTGGGACCGGATGGGCGTCCACCTCGATCTCGCCGTCAACCTGTCGACGCGCAGCCTGCTGGATCGCGGGCTGCCCGGGGTCGTGTCGAAGATGCTCGCCCGCCACGGCCTCGCGCCGCAGCGGCTCGAGCTCGAGATCACCGAGAGCATGATCGCCAGCGATCCCGAGCGCGCGCTCGAGGTGCTCGGGCAGCTCCGGTCGGTCGGCGTCCGCCTCGCCCTCGACGACTTCGGGACCGGCTATTCCTCGCTCGCCAACCTGCGCGATCTCGCGGTCGAACGGCTGAAGATCGACCGCTCCT
>CAWCEB010000069.1:0-19251 GCA_963794105.1 uncultured Actinomycetes bacterium
TCGCCCACACGCAGCCGCGGCACCCAGTCGCGCGAGTAGGCCCCGCCGTCGCGCGGCGCCACGCCGAGCTGGACCGCGCCGAGCGCCGCATCGGCCGCGAACCGTTCGGCCACGCGAGCGAGCGCGTCGTCATCCACGAGGCTCGCGTCGTCGTCCAGGAAGAACAGCAGCTCGCCGCCGACCTGCGCTGCGCCCGCGTTGCGCGCTGCCGGGATGCCGACGTCCTCGGGCAGCCCGAGCCCGCGCACTCCCTCCGGCAACCCGGACGGCTCGGCGCCGTTGAAGACGACGACGATGTCCAGGTCGGCATCGCGCTGGCCGAGCAGCGACTCCAGCGCCAGCGCAAGCACCTCTGGTCGGCTGCCGGTCGTGAGGACGACGCAGCCGTACGTCATCGCAGCCGGCTCGACGTCAGGATCGCGAGCAGGTGCCCGACCGCCGTGATGGCCGCGACCGGGATCAGGATGATGATCAGCGTCTGCGTCGCGTCGAACGACGTCGGCGATCAGCGCCAGCGCGGTGAACTCGATCGCGACGAACGCGCGGTAGAACGGCAGCCTGCCCGCGGCGCGGCGCAACGCGGCGAGCCCGGAGGCCTGCGGCGCCGCAACGGCGACGGTGTCCTTCGCCGGCGGCAGCCCCGATTCCGCCCGCGCGACGTGCACCAGCACCGTCTCGGACTTCACCCAGAGCACCAGCACGCTGATGACGAGCCCGAGCGTCGTCCAGCTGCCGAGGTGGTGCCAGCCGCCGTCGGCGCGGATGCCGAGCGCGACCGGCAGCAGCGACTCGGTGAGGTAGTGACCGACACGATCGAGGTACACGCCGACCGGGGACGACGTGCCGCGCCAGCGCGCGACCTCGCCGTCCGAGCAGTCGAGCAGCAGCTGGATCTGGATGAGCCCGAACGCGGCGATCGCCCAGCCCAGGCCGGGGAGCGTCAGCGCGCCCGCCGCCAGCACGCCGGCTGCGATCATCAGCCACGTGACGCCGTTGGGCGTGATCGGCGTCCGGATCAGCAGCCGCGTCAGATACGGCGAGAAGCGGCGCATGAGGATGCGCCCCTCCCAGTGCTCGCCACTGTTGCGCTCGAAGATCGACGGCGGCTGCGTCGCCGCGCGCAGCTCAGCGATCGAGGGCTTCGACATAGCGGCCGACATGCTCGCGCACGCCGGCGTCGTCGAGGGCGAGATGCTCGAGCAGCGTGTAGCGATCCGGCCGCGTTCGCGGCGCGTACGCGACGGCCTCGGCGAACTGCTCCGCGCTCAGCCCGAGGTCTGCCGGCAGCCGCGGCAGCCCGTGGCGGCGCAGGCACGCGTCAACCGCGCCGACCGAGCCGTCCTCGCGCAGGAACGCCGTGAACAGCGTCGCCGCGCCCGCCAGCTCCCCGTGGTGCGCGGTGCCCGGGAAGAGATGGTCGATCGCGTGCAGGATCTCGTGCTCGCCGCCGCTGCACGGGCGGCTCGACCCGGCCGTCGCCATCGCCATGCCCGACAGCACGAGCGCCTCGGCGAGCGCGATCAGGAAGTCGTCGTCGTCGACGCCGTCCTCGCGATGCAGGATCGCCATCGCCGCGGTGCGCGCGAACGTGACCGCCACGCCGTCGACCTCCTCGCCGCGCTCGCGCTCGGCCAGCTGCCAGTCCGCGATCGCCGACAGGTTGCGAGATCGCGTCGCCGATCCCGGAGCGGCGCATGCCCGGCTCGCTGCGGCGCACGTAGTCGAGGTCGACGAAGACCGCGATCGGCAGCTGCACGCCGAACGAGCCCTTGTGCCCGCCATGCTCCAGCGACGACACCGGTGAGGCGAGGCCGTCGTGCGCGAGGTTCGTCGCGACCGAGACCATCGGCAGCGCCGTGCGGCTCGCCGCGTGCTTGGCGACGTCGAGCGTGCGACCGCCGCCGATGCCGACCAGCGCGTCGTAGAAGCCGCCGCGCAGCTGGTCGGCGAGCTCGGTCGCCGCCTCCACGCTGCCGCCCTCGACCATGATGATCTCGGCGTCCGGAAGCGACGGGCGCAGGACGTCCGCGATCTCCTGCCCGAGGCCGGGCCCGACCACGATCGCGACGTGACCGCCGCTGGAGATGCGCCGATCGGCGAGCAGCGGCGCAAGGCGCGCGACCGCGCCCGCGCCGATGTCGATCGCCAGCGGCGTCCCCACCATGCGGGCTAGCAGTGGCAAGCGACCTCCCGAGCCCGCGCCAGGTCGCTGTCGTCGTCGACCTCGACCCATGCCACCTCGCCGATGGCCGCACCGCGCACGCGCCCGCCACGGTCGGCGACCTCCTGGAAGCCGTCCTCGTAGTAGAGCTGCGGGTCGCGCTCGAACGTGGCCTGCAGCGACTCGGCGAGCAGGCCGGCGGCGTGCGGCTCGATCAGCGTCACGCCGATGTACTCGCCCGCGGCCGTCGCCGGATCGAGGCTCTTGTTGATCCCGTCGAGCAGCCCTTCGTCCGTCAGGTGAACCTTCATCTCCTCCTCGCCCAGCGTCTTGGCCCGGTCGAGCGCGATCACGAGATCGTCGCCGTTGCGGTCCGACAACAGGCTCTCCTCCACGGAGGACGGATGCACGGTGTCGCCGTTGGCGAGCAGCACGCCGCGCGCGAACTCGTCGCGCGCGCACCACAGCGAGTACGCGTTGTTCCACTCGAGCGCCTTGGGGTTGAAGACCGTGCGCAGCGACATCCCGTAGCGATCCGACAGCGCCTCGAGGCGCTCGTCGATCCGCTCCGCGGCGAAGCCGGTGACGATCACCGCCTCCTCCAGCCCGACCGCCGCGAAGTTCGCCGAGGGCGATGTCCAGGATCGTGCGCTCGCCGTCCACCTCCAGCAGGGTCTTGGGCAGGTCCTCGGTCAGCGACCCGAGTCGCTTCCCGGCGCCCGCGGCGAGCACCATCCCGATCATGCGTCCTCATCCTCCTTGTCGTCGTGGAAGGTCACGGGCCTCCGAGCCTGTGACCAGTCGCGAATCGCGGCGGCGCTGAACACCACCGCGATGATCGCCGCCAGCACGTAGAACCCGGCCGGCAGCGCACCTGCGATCAGCAGCACGCACCCGAGCGCGAGCCTGCCGTCCCACCCTCCCGCGGCGATGCCGAGCCGCTCCGACACGGGCGCGCCGCGGTAGCGCAGGCCGTACACGATGTCGTAATGGCGCAGCGTGAGCGCTGCGAGTAGCGCGAACGCCGCCGGGATCGACGACGCGCCGGCCAGCGTGCCGAGCCAGAGCAGGCCCGCGTACTCGCCGAACCGCAGCAGCGGCGGCACGATCCAGCGCAGGCGTCCGTTCCCCGCGCGCCCGCCCGACAGGCCGCCCGCGAACGCGAGCCACGCGATGACCGCGACCGCCGTGGCGTTCGAGGCGCCATCGCCTTCGATCGCCATCGCGGCGACGAGCGGGGCGACACCGGCGGCGACGAGCGCGGGCGCCGGCAGCCGCCGGCCGAGCGGCGCGAGCACGCGGGCGATCGGCCCGTCGTCGCGGCAGATCTCCAGTTCGGGCGCGGCGCCGGCGCGGGGAGGCTTCAGCGCGCGCGAGCGCAGCAGGCGGCCGGCGAAGCCGTAGATCGCAGCGAAGCCGCCCCACGCAAGGAGCGCGACGAAGGTCGTGCGCGCCGACCAAATCGCCGCGGTGATCGAGATCAGCGCGAACCGCTCTCCGATCGGGAACGCGATTGCGCGCTTGACCCAGGCGACGCCCGGGATCGTGTCGAGCGCGCCCCAGCGGGCGAGCGGTGCCTTGGGTGCGCTTGCCTCCGGCTTGCCTCGCTCCGCGGCGGCCGCGCTCGCGGCGTCGAGCGTCTGCTCCACCGGCGGCTGGCGGACGGACCGGCACCCGCTGGCGCAGCGCCACGTGCCAGGAGAAGTCCATCATGTGGCGGAGCGTCTGGAGCGTCAGCGCGGCGCCCGCGAGCACCCAGACGGGATCGCCCGCGCGATCGGCGCCGATCGCCAGCCCCGCGAAGACGATGTACTCCTTGGCGCGGTCGAAGGTCGCGTCCAGCCAGGCGCCGAGCTCCGAGAACTGGCGCGTGTAGCGGGCGAGCTGGCCGTCGACGCAGTCGGTCGTGAACGCGATCTGCAGCAGCACCGCGCCCGCGACGAGCCCCCAGCGCTCGCCGATGGCAAAGCACGCGGCGGACAGGATCCCGAGCACGATCGACGCCGTGGTCACCTGGTTGGGCGTGAGGCCGCGCCGTCCCGCCCAGCGCGCGAGGTAGCGCGAGTACGGGCTGACGAAGAACGTCGTGAAGAACCCGTCGACGGACTTCACGGCGTGAGTCCATCAGGACCTTGTCCTCGTCGACGCGCGGCAGCCTTGCAACCGCGTCGTCGGCCACCTCCGGCGACGTCGCGCGGGTCCAATGCAGGCCGCGCAGCGTCGCGCCGCGCAGCTCCAGGCCCGAGCGCACGAGCCCCACCACGAGCAGCGCGACCACGTCCTCACGCGCGAGCGCGCGCCGCCGCGCGGGGTCCTCGTCGCCCGCCTCGCGCCAGGCGTGTTCGCGGCGGTCGAGCTCCGCCTCCCACGCCGCCGGCGGGTCAGCGGCGAGCGGCGCGAGGCGCTCGGCGGTGGTGGCGACGCAGCTCGCGCTGAGGGGCGTCGATCTTCAGCACGCCGAGCATCGCCGCGTCGGGCCGGTATGTGCGATGAAAGCCCGACGCCGCGCTGACGATCACGCCACCGCTCATCCGGGCGCCGAACGCCAAGCGGCGCCGGCCCAGCGAGACCAGCACGCCGTTGCCGACGCGCGCGTCGGCCAGCAGTCCGGCGAGTGCCTCGGTGTGCGTGACGATGTCCCCATACAGGACCACGACGCCGCTCTCTCCCTCCTGTGCGATCGCCGCGATCGCGCGAAGGTCGGACGCCGCGTCCGGGCTGATGGCGCGCGTGATGACGTGCACATTGCTGACGCCGAGCTCGTAGAGCTGCCCGAGCAGCCGCTCGAGCACCGGGCCCGTGGCCATCGGCCCGGTCGCGACGACGATCGCTGTGGTGGGCGTGGGCGACACGGCGGCTGACCCTAGAGAACTGAAAGCAACGCGTCCCAGCGAGCGCCGATGGCCTCGCGGTCGTAGCGGCGGGCGGTCTCGATCGCCGCCGAGCCGAGCTCCGCTCGGCGCTGCGGGTCGCCCGCGAGCGCGCCGATCGCCGCGCCGAGCGCGTCGACGTCGAGCGCCGGCACGAGCAGGCCGTCGCGGCCGTCGCTGATGATCTCCGCACGGCCCGCGCGGGCAGTCGAAGCTCACCACCGGCAGGCCCTTGCTCATCGCCTCGACGATCACCATGCCGAAGCCCTCGAAGCGCGAGCTGAGCGCGAAGATCGAGCCCTGCGCGAGCGCCTCGCCCAGCTGCGGCGTCGGGCCCATCAGGAACACTGTTCGCGTACAGCTCGTGCTCGAGGATCAGCCGCCGCAGCTCCGGGCGCTGCGGGCCGGCGCCGTAGATGCGCAGCTGCCAGTCCGGGTGCTCGCGCGGCGACGCCGGCGAAGGCACCGATCAGCAGGTCGAAGCCCTTCTGCGGCGTGCAGCCGCCCTGCGGCGACGACGACCCTGCTGTCCGGCGACGCGACCCGCCGCCCAGCTCCGGCACGGCGTTGGGGATCTGCTCGACGCGCGTGCGCGCGGCGCCGAGCATCCGCGCGTAGTCGCGCACGGTCGGCATCGGTGAGCACCGCGAGCGCGTCGAGCCGTCCGTAGGTCCGCTCGATGTCACGCGTGAGGCCGCGCAGGTGGGAGCCGATGTTCATGTGCTCCTGCCCGACGACCGTCAGCTCCGGCGGCGCGTGGCGCGCGGCAAGCACGTTGAAGCCCGGCCGCGTCGTGACCAGGACGCCCGCGCGCATCGCGCGCAGGCGGCGCAGCAGCCGCACGTCGGTGAGCAGGCTGAGCTTCGCGTAGGTGTGGTCGTCGGGGTGGACGAGCACGCTGGGCAGCTTCGGCCAGGACGCGCTCGGACCGGCTCCGCGCGCGGCGCGCCCTTGCGCCGGTCGTCGAGCGTCGTGACGGCGACGCCGTCGGGGAAGGCGAAGAACGGCTCGTCGCGCGAGCGGACGATGCTGATGACCTCGACCGCCGTCCGTGGGCGGCGAGGTGCTCGGCGAGCGTCAGGCAGCGTGCGGATCGTCCCGCCCATCCCGTAGGCGTGCATGAGCAGGATGCGCACGCCGTCGAAGCCGTCGGCCTTGCCCGGCCGCACCAGCGCCTGGATGACGCGCGCGCCGAGCCGGTGCGCCGTGATCGCCAGCGGGCGTATCACGCGCTCGCGAAGGACGCCTGGCTGCGGTGCCCTCGCGGCCGGCTTGGATGCGGCGGGCGGCCCGACGCGAACGGACAGGTTGTCGTCGACCGTGTAGTAGGGCTGGGCGCGCCCGCGCGCGGGGAGCACGACGGTGCGCTGCTTATCGGGGATGCCGTCCTCGTGGCGGCCGACGCGACGCTCGCCGTCGAGCCACAGGTCCCACACGCCGTCGGTCTCGCGAGCTGCGCGAACGGCAGCGCGGCGCGCCCCTGCGACAGGGGCACGCGCACCTCATCGCCTGCGTCACGCCGGCGCGCGACCAACTCGGATCCGGTGTCCGCCACGGCGACCTCGAGTTGCTCGGAGCCGACCACGAGCGCCGTGATCTCCGCATGCACCGGGCGAAGCGTAATCTGCGCGGGCGTGGATCTCGGGCTGACCGGCAAGGTGGCGCTCGTCACCGGCGCCTCAAAGGGGATCGGCGCGGCGATCGCGGCCGAGCTCGAAGCCGAGGGCGCGCGGGTTGCCGCCAGCTCCCGGACCACGGAGCGCTTTGCCTGGGACACGACCGACGTCGACGGCGCCGGGGGCCTCGTCGAAGCGGTCGAGCGCGAGCTCGGCCCGATCGACATCCTGGTCTGCAGCACCGGCGGCCCGCCGCCCGGCGAGCCGCTCTCGTTCACGCGCGAGCAGTGGGAGGCCGCCTACCGGTCGCTCGTGCTCGCGCCGATGGCGCTGATCGAGCGCGTGCTCCCGGGCATGCGCGCGCGCACCTGGGGTCGAGTCTTGAACGTCGCATCCTCGTCCGTCCGCGAGCCGATCGCCTGGCTGATGCTGTCCAACACGCATCGCTCGGCGACGGTGGCGGGCTTCAAGACCCTCGCCCGCCTGTACGCCTCCGACGGCGTGACGTTCAACACGGTCCTCCCGGGCCGGATCGCGACCGATCGCCTGAAGGACGCCCACGGCTCGCTCGAGGGAGCCGCTGAGGCCGCGAAGACGCAGGTGCCCGCCGGGCGCCTCGGGACGGCCGAGGAGATGGCCGCAGCGGCCGTCTTCCTCGCATCGGAGCGCGCCGGATACGTCACCGGAGAGACGCTCGCGGTGGACGGCGGTCTGCTTCAGTCCATCTGACCTCAAGATCGCAGGGTGAGGGTCGACTACCGGGGAAGCGTGACCGCCCCTTCGCCGATCGAGCTTGCGCCCTTCGACGGGTCAGGCGCGCAGCCGCTCGTCGCGCGCGCGCTCGACGCGGGCGGCATCGCCGACGGCCGCCAGGCGGCCTAGCAGCGCGCGAGGGCGTTGGCGTAGAAGCGCAGGTACGCGCGGTAGTGCGCGCGCCAGTAGGCGCCCTCGTGGGCGCCGGGGTAGGTGCGCAGGCGCACGCGGCTCGATGCGGCGTCCAGGGCGCGGTCGCCCGGCAGGAACGGGTCGCGCGACCCCGCGTCGAGCCAGACCGGCGTGCCCTTGAACAGGCCAGGGTTGCGCCGCGCGCTCCCGATCACGTCGTGGCGCGCTGAAGTCCTGCGCGTCGTCGAACGCCCCGGGCGCGGTCTCCCCGCCTGTCTGCCAGAGCGCCGGCGAGTGCGCGCCGACCGCGCAGAAGCGGTGCGGGTGCAGCCGTGCGATGTCCAGCGCCCCGAACCCGCCCATGCTGATCCCGCCGATGGCGACGCGCTTCGGGTCGGCCTCGAGCTCGTCGAGCGCCCGCGGGATCACCTCGTCCAGCACGTAGCGCGCCCACTTCGCACCGCGCCGGTCGTGCCAGTAGCCGTGGTTGCCGCCGTTGGGGAACACCACCGCCGGCGCGTTGTCGCCCTGGGCGATCAGCGCCCTGAAGAACGCGTCGTTGACGTTCGAGTCCTCGCCCTTGTCGCCACGGCCATGGAGGAACACGAGCAGCGGCCGCCCGCTCGTCGCGCCGGCGGGCTCCACGAGCGTCACGCGCAGGCTGCGGTGCGCGAAGCGGCTTTCGATCGTGATGTGCCGCACCGTCGCGCCGCGCGTGTCGACCGCGAGGACGTCGTGGACGACCACGGCAGCGAGCAACGCGGCCCCGGCAAGGACCGCGAGGACGACCGTCCTTCGCCGCCGGCTGACGGAGCGCTCCACGGACGCGAGCGTACGCGGAGCGCTCCGGCGCCGTCGCAACGCGGCGGTCAGATGCTGATGACGGCCTTGCAGACCTCGCCCGACGGACTGGTCGCCCGCGCGCTGATCCGGTCGGTGCCGCTGCCGTTGAGCAGGCGGCGCTCGACGCTGAAGGAGCCGCTGGGAGCCTTCGTGGTCGCGTGCGTGCTGACCGCGCGGCGACCGTTGCGCTGGATCGTGACCTTCCACGTCACGCCGTTGCGGTTCTGGTCGACCTCGAACTCGGTCTCGAGGCGGCTGCCGTCAGGCTTGACCTTGAGCTTGGAGGACGAGCGGCCGCTGCAATCGCCGGCGACGCGCTTGGCGCTCGATCCGCCGCCCTTCGCAACATCGGCGATCTGGCCGCCATGGTCGTCCGGGATCGCCGGATTGTCGTCGGCGCCGTTCTTGGCGATGGCTGCAGCCGGCGCGAGCGCGGCCACTGCGAGGGCTAGGCTGAGGCTGGTGCTTCGACGGGGCTTCATGGCTGTCTCCCGGTCGGGGGTTGGGATGACCACACTGTCCGGCGATGCCGGTCTGGCCCGCAATGGGACTTAGGTCGGAGTCCAGCGCCGGCGCCGCGGTCGCCCGCTTCATGCTCGGCAGCGTCCTGTCGCTCGCCGTGATCGTGGTCGGCGGATACTTCGCCTTGCGCGGCGTCGCGGTCGACGAGGCCAAGGGCGACACCCGCGACCGTGTGCGCGCCGAGGGCCGCCTCGTCGAGGCGGCAGGCCTGGACGACGGGATCCTGCACGGCGACCGGGCGGCGATCCGCCGGCTCGATGACCTCGTGCTGGGCCAGGTCCTCGGCGGCTCGGTCGTGCGCGTGAAGCTGTGGTCCGAGAGCGGCGAGATCCTCTACTCCGACGAGCCGGCGCTCATCGGCACGGCGTACGGGCTCGGCGCGGACGAACTGCGGCTGTTCAGGACCGGCGGAGCCGAGGCGGAGCTCAGCGACCTGCAGCAAGCCCGAGAACCGCTTCGAGCGCCGGCAGGGCAAGCTGCTGGAGGCATACACGACGATCCGCACGCCCGGCGGCACGCAGGTGATGTTCGAGATCTACCAGCGCCTCAGCGCCGTGAACGCGAGCGGGCGGCGCCTGCTCGGCGCCTTTTCGCCGCCGCTGATCGGCGGGCTGATCGTGCTGCTGCTGATCCAGGTGCCGCTGGCCTGGTCGATGGCGCGGCGCCTCCAGCGCGGCCATCGCGAGCGGGAGCGGCTGCTCACCAGCTCGGTCGAGGCGTCTGCCCAGGAGCGCCGCCGCATCGCCGCCGACCTCCACGACGGCGTCGTCCAGGACCTCGCCGGCGTGGCGTTCGGCCTCGCGCCGCTTGCCGCCGACGCGGCCCGCCGCGGCGACGCAGCGCAGGCCGGCGTGCTGGAGCAGGCGAGCGGGACCCTGCGCCAGGGCGTGCGCGACCTGCGGACGCTGCTCGTCGAGATCCATCCCCCGAACCTCGAGTCGGCGGGACTGCGCGGCGCGCTCAGCGACCTGCTGAGCCCACTGGAGGCCGACGGCATTGCGGCCGACCTCGACGTGGATGAGTCGCTCGAGGGCGGCGGGGCCGCCGACGCGCTCGTGTACCGCGTCGCGCGCGAGGCGATCCGCAACGCCCATGAGCACGCGGCACCGAGCGCCGTACGCGTGACGGTCACGCATCCGTCCGAGCACAGCACGCGGCTCGTCGTCGACCGACGACGGCCGCGGGTTCGCGCCGGAGCACGCCAGCAGCGCGGCGCCGAGGGCCATGTCGGGCTCACGCTGCTGGAAGACGTCGTCGCGCAGGCCAACGGCACGCTCGCGGTGCGCTCGTCGCCAGGCGCGGGGACGTCCGTCGAGCTGGAGCTGCCGACGCGATGATCCGCGTCCTGCTCGCCGACGACCACGGCGTGATCCGCGATGGCCTCGGCCGCCTGATCTCGGCGCTCGACGACGTCGAGCTCGTGGCCGTCGCGGCCGACGGCGCGCAGGCCGTCGAGGCGTCTGCGCGCAGCAGCCCCGACGTCGTGCTGATGGACCTCGACATGCCGGTTCTGGACGGGATCGAGGCGACGAAGCGGATCGTGGCCGCCCAGCCGCGACACCGCGGTGCTGGTCCTGACCTCCTTCTCCGACCGGCCGCGGATCATGGGCGCCCTCGAGGCGGGCGCCTGCGGCTACCTGCTCAAGGACGTCGACGCCGATGCCGTCGCGGAGGGCATCCGTGCCGCGGCACGCGGCGAATCGCCACTCGATCCCCGCGCGGCACGCACGATCCTCGATGCCCGCTCCGCGCCCGACCCCCTCGCGGGACTGTCGGAGCGCGAGCGCGAGGTGCTCGCGCTGCTCGTCGCGGGGCTGCCGAACAAGCTGATCGCGCGCCGGCTTCAGATCAGCGAGAAGACCGTGAAGTCGCACCTCACGCGGATCTTCCGCGAGCTCGACGTGACCGACCGCACGCAGGCGGCGCTGTGGGCCGAGCGCCATGGCGTCGGGCGCTGACTGCGACCAAAGTCCCATTGCGGTCCGGGCCGCCGACGGCGAAGGTGGTGGCGATGTCGCTGCGATCCCTCCTCCCGCTGCCGGCCGTCGCTTGCACGCTGTTGCTTGCTCTCGCCCCGAGCGCCATGGCCAGGGACGGCGGCGAGGGCAGCGAGGCCCGCGTCAACGGAGCCTGCGGTCGCGGTGCGAGCTCGGAGTTGCGCCTCCGCGCGCGCGACGGCGCGATCAGCGTCGAGTTCAGAGTCCGCCGCCACCGCCGTGGCGAGGCCTGGCGCGTCGCGCTGGTGCACGAGCGCCGCGTCGAGTGGCGCGGCACCCTGCGCACCTCGGGATCGAGTGGCTCGCTGCGACTGCGCCGGACGCTGCGCGATCTCGACGGCCCGGATCAGGTCACCGTCCGTGCCTCGGGCCCGCGTGGACTGACCTGCGAGGCCTCGGCGACGCTGGCGGGCTGACGGGGCCAGTGCCTCCGGTCGGGCTCGAACCGACGACCCACGGGTTAAAAGCCCGCTGCTCTACCAGCTGAGCTACGGAGGCCCTTTCAGCTTAGGGCGCTAGGGCAACGTCACGAACGGTGCCAGGAAGCTCCGCGCGGACGCCGTGTCCATGCGGTAGTCGACGTTCGTCGAGCGGCAGAACGTGTCGCCGGTGATCGTCGTTCCGGCGACGATGTCCGTCTCGGTGGCGCCGGCGCCGAGGAAGTTCGGGCCGCCCGAGTCGCCGTAGCACGTGCCGCCGTCGCCGTGGGACGGGTTCATCGAGATGCGCAGCCAGCTCGAGGTCAGGGAGTTGAGCGTCCCGGTCGCCACGTAGCGCACGTCGGCGTAGGAGAACGTCTTGGCCGCCGGCCCTGGTTGACCGCCTGGCCGCCGTAGCCGACCGGCGTGAACTTGGTGGTCGTGTCGAGCGGTGTCGAGCGAATTGGCCGCGGGGAGCCGCGCGGGCGTGATCCCCTTGATCGCCTTGTCGAAGACGACCACGGCGATGTCGTGCGGGTCGCTCTGCGCCTGGTCGTACGCCGGGTCGGCGTGCCACGTACCCCAGTAGGTCGTGCCCTTCGGTGGCGTCGTAGGTCGAGTCGAACGTGACGGCGACGCGGGAGACGCCCTCGTCGCAGTGCGCCGCGGTCAGGAACACAGTCGGCGAGATCAACGTGCCGGTGCACTCCGCCCACGTGCCGTCCGGAGTAGGCCTGCTGGGCGAGCAGCGCGCCGACCTCGGGGTGGCCGTTGCCGTCGGGGGCCCCGTAGGTGATCGCGCCCGCCGGTGCGGCGGCAACGGCGATCACGGCAGCGGCGAGAGCGATGCTGGAGATGGTTGTGCGCATCGCGGGAGCTTATGCAGCCGGAAGCGTGAACCAGAACTCGCTGCCGCCACCCGGGCGCGATTGCACCCCGATCGACCCGCCGTGGCGTTCGACGATCCGCTGGCAGGTGGTGAGCCCGAGGCCGCTGCCGGGGGCGGCAGGCGCACCGCCGCGCCGGAAGGGATCGAAGATCATGCCGAGCTCCTCCGGGTCGATCCCGATCCCGTGATCGAGGACGCTGATCCGCCAGACCGCCTCGTACGTGCGGGCGGCGACCGCGATCTGCGGCGCGCGCTCTTCGGTGAACTTGATGGCGTTGGAGATCAGGTTCTGCAGCACGAGCGCAACGCCGTACTCGCTCGCCCGGACCTCGGCGTTGGGGGGAATCTCGAGCGCGATGGACGCGCGCGCGTGCTCGGTCGCGGCCCGCAGGTCGGAGAGCACGGCCTGCACGACGGGCTCGAGCATCACCGCCTGGTCGGCAGTGGAGAGCTCGCCCGCCCGCGCATATCCCAGCAGTGACGTGATGAGTGAATCCATGCGGCCGACGCCGGTGACGATCTGCTCGAGGAACGGTGCGGCCTCGGGCGGCATCTGGTCGCCGTAGCGGCGCTGGAGGAGGTCGGCGAAGCCACCGATGGTGCGCAGCGGCTCGGCCAGGTCGTGGGCTGCCAGGGCGGCAAAGCGCTGCAGGTCTGCATTGGAGCGCATGAGGTCCTGCTGCAGCGCGCGGCGCTCGGTGAGGTCGCGCGTGACCTTGCCGAAGCCGACGTGCGTGCCGCCGGCGTCGAAGAGCGCGGTGATGACCACGTTGGCCCAGAACGTCGAGCCGTCCTTACGGACGCGCCAGCCCTCCTCCTCGAACCGTCCCACCTCGGTCGCGACCTCGAGCTCGTGCGCAGGGTGGTCGCGAGCGATCGCATCCGCGGTGTAGAAGGTGCTGAAGTGGCGCCCGATGATCTCGTCCGCGCGGTAGCCCTTGATTCGCTCGGCGCCCCGGTTCCAGGTCGCGACGTGCCCGGCGGGATCGAGCATGAAGATCGCGTAGTCCTGGACGTGGTCGACGAGCAGCGCGAGCTGCTCGGAGCGCTGATCTTTGCCTGGCACGAGTACCCCCGGCGGGAGTCGAACCCGCGCTAACAGGTTGAAAACCTGTCGTGCTAACCGTTACACCACGGGGGCAGGAGCCGACAGTGTAGGTCTCAGCGGCTGCGGCTGAGGGTGTCGAGCAGCAGCGCGATGGAGCGCTCGAGCTGGTCGATCGAGGCGTCGTCGACGCGCGTGATGCCGGTGGCGCGGTTGAGCCACGAGTTGATCTCGGCGTGCGTCCGGCCGTCGCTCCGGCGCAGGTCGGACACGAGGCGGTGGCGTTTGTCGCGCAGGAGCGCGCGGCGCTCGAAGGCCGGGAGCGACGGGTCGTCGAGCGGGTCCTCGATCGCCGAGGCGAAGGTCGGCGTCGGCATCGGCGCCGCGGCGCCGCCGGGCGGCCCGAACAGCGCCATCTGTGGCGTCAGCGACAGGTCCGCGGCGAGCGGGACGAACGCGGGCGACTCGGACGGCTCGGTCTCGAGGCGATCCGGGATCTCGTCGAGCAGCTCGTCGTCGACCAGGCCGAGCCGCCGGAGGATCGGGCTGAGGTCGTCCTCGACGTCGGCGGCGTGACCGCGCAGGACGGGGTCGGCCGGCAGGTAGAGCCAGCTCATGTCCAGCCCACGCCCCGGGATCGTGCGCACGAACCGGCCCGACGATCTGGCGGAAGATCAGCGGCGTCTTGGCGGCCGTCGCGTAGACGCCGACCCGCAGCCGCGGGATATCGACGCCCTCGGAGACCATGTTCACCGCCACGATCCACGGCTCGCGCCCCTCGCGGAACGCCGCGAGCTTCTCGGCCGCACGCGCCTCGGTGTGGAGGACGACGACCGGAGGCTTACCGGTCACCGCGCGCAGCGCCTTCGCGACCGCGCGCGCGTGCTCGCCGTCCGCGGCGACCACAAGGCCACCCGCGTCGCGGTGGCCGGCCTCGCGAATCGAGAGCAGCTTCTCGTGGGCCGCGGCGAGGATGCGCGGAAGCCCGTCGGCGAGCTCGACGCTGATCGCGGTGCGGTAGCGCCGTGCGGCCTCGCGCGAGTGGACGGCGTCCGCGAACGACGCCTCGATCGTCTCCTCGCCCGACTGCCACTGGAGCACGCCGTCGTAGGGCACGAACGTGACCGGCCGGCAGACGCCGTCGCGCACGGCGTCCGCATAGGAGTACGTGACGTCCGGCACCGCGATGCCGTCGCTGTCGTAGCGCACGCCCGGGATCGGCGCCGCATCGGAGCGAAACGGCGTGCCGGAGAGCAGCAGCCAGCGCGCGGCGCCGGCGAACGCCGCGTTGAAGCCCTGCCCCCACGCAAGCTCGTCGCCGAGGTGATGCGCCTCGTCGGCAATCACGAACGTCCCAGGCGAGCACTGCTTGGCCCAGCGCGCGCCCGACTGCGCGACGCGCGCGTACGTGACGGCGACGCCGTCGAAGCCCGACGGCGGGCGCAGGTTCGCCGCGTCGGGCGCCAGCTGCAGCCCCATCCGCGCCGCGGCCGCCGCCCACTGGCGCGTCAACGGCGCCGTCGGGCAGATGACGGCGATGCGGCCGATCGACCGCGTGCGCAGCAGCTGGCGCGCGACGTGGAGCGCCGGGACGGTCTTGCCCGCGCCCGGTGCGGCCGCGACCAGGAACGGCCCGTCGAGCCAGTCCGCCATCGCGCAGACCGCCCGCTGCTGCCATGGGCGCAGCGTGGTCTTCGCGGGCGCGCGGGATGCGCGCCGGCGGGTGGGAGCGGAGGTCGCCGGACCGGGCACGGACGCGGCATGGTCCGACACCGGCCGGACGGCACGTCAAAGCCCCTGCTCAGGACGCAAAAAAGCCGCGGCGCCCACATGGGACGCCGCGGCTGGACCGTCAGGCTAGAGCGCTGTTCGCCGCCCGTTGAAGTGCATCAAGAACATGATCAGCGCCAGGATGGCGAGCACGAACAGAATCGGGTGGACAATGGCACCGCCGGCGATCGCGATGATCAGCAGGACAACGCCAAGGATGAGCCACAGCATGCATTCCCTCCTTCCATTGAGGACTGTGGCGGTGGCGTACCCGCTCGGGCACGGTCAGCAATCAGGGAGGTAGGCCGTGGCCTCGATCTCGACGAGCATGCGCGGGTCCAGCAGCGCCGTGATGCCGTACATCGCCGTCACCGGCCGCACGTCGCCGAACACCTCCCCGTGCGCCCGCCCGAGCTCCTTCCAGCGCGAGATGTCCGTGATGAACAGCCGTGTGCGCGTGACGTGCTCGGGCCGGGCCCCGACCGTGGCCAGCGCGGCCACGACGTTCGCCAGCGCCTGCCGCGACTGGTCGTAGACCGACTGCCCGCCGATGATGTTGCCCTCGGCGTCGACCGCGGTGCAGCCCGCCACCTCCACGATCGGCCCGGCCTTCACGACGCGGCTGTAGCCCACGACCGGCTCCCAGGGACCGCCGGAGCCGTGCCGCTCGATGGCCATCCGACCAGCTAGTGCCGGAAGTGGCGCCGACGCGTGAAGACCATCGCGATGCCGGCCTTGTCGGCCGCCGCGACGACCTCGTCGTCGCGCACCGAGCCGCCGGGCTGCACCACGGCGGTCACGCCGGCCTCGATCGCCAGCTCGGGCCCGTCGGCGAACGGGAAGAACGCGTCCGACGCCATCACGGCACCCTGCAGCGAGTCGCCGCGGAACTTCTCGATCGCCAGGCGAACCGAGTCCACGCGCGACATCTGCCCCGCGCCGATGCCGACCGTCGCCAGCTCCTGCGCCAGCACGATCGCGTTGGACTTCACGTGGCGCGACACGCGCCAGGCGAACAGCAGGTCCTGCCACTCCTTGTCGGTCGGCTTGCGCTCGGTCACGACCTCCATCGCGTCGCGGTCGTCGCGCTCTGAGTCGCGGTCCTGCACCAGCAGACCCCCGGTGACCTGCTTGACCTCCGGGTCGCCGATCAGCGGAAGCCGGCGTTCGTTGTCCTCGAGGATGCGGACGTTCTGCTTCTGGGTCAGGACCTCGAGCGCCGCATCGTCATAGCCAGGCGCGATCAGGACCTCGACGAACTGCTCGTTGAGCTTCTCCGCCAGCGCCTTGTCGACGGGCCGGTTCAGCGCGATCACGCCGCCGAACGCGCTGAGCGGATCGCACGCGAACGCAGCCTCGTAGGCCTGGCGCGCGTCGGGGGCGACGGCCGCGCCGCACGGGTTGTTGTGCTTGACGATCGCGCACGCCGGGATCTCGAAGTCGCGCACCATCGTGCGCGCGGCATCGAGGTCGAGCAGGTTGTTGAAGGAGATCTGCTTGCCGTGGTGCTGCTTGACCATCGACAGCACATGCATGCGCGCCCCGACCTGCTGGTAGTAGGCGGCGCGCTGGTGCGGGTTCTCGCCGTAGGGCAGGTCGACGACCTTCTCGAAGGCCCGCACGTACAGCGGCGGGAAATCCTCGCCGCGCTCGGCGAACCAGCGTGCAATCGCGGTGTCGTAGCGCGCCGTGTAGGCGAAGGCGTCGGCCGCCAGCGCCTCGCGCGTGCCGTCCGAGAGCTGCGCGTCGGACGCGCGCAGCTCCTCGAGCACCGCGTCGTATGCCTCGGGCTTGACCACGACCGCGGTGAACGCGTGGTTCTTCGCGGCAGCACGGATCATCGTCGGGCCACCGATGTCGATGTTCTCGATGACCTCGGCGTCCTCGACCCCGCGGCGCGCCGCGGTGCGCTCGAACGGATAGAGGTTCACGCAGACGAGGTCGACGAACTCGACCTCGTGCTCCTGTGCGGCGGCGATGTGCGCAGGATCGCTGCGCACCGCGAGCACGCCCGCGTAGAGCTTCGGATGCAGCGTCTTGACGCGGCCGTCCATGATCTCCGGGAAGCCCGTGAAGTCGTCGATCGCGCGGATGTGCAGCCCGGCGTCGTTGAGCTCCTGGGCCGTGCCGCCGGTGGAGACGATCTCGATGCCCAGGTCGGCGAGGCCGCGTGCGAAGTCCACGATGCCGCGCTTGTCCGACACCGAGAGCAGCGCCCTCCGGACCCGGACGTCCTGGGGAGTGTTGTGTCTGGCTGCCCCGCGATGGGGCGAGCATAGTCAAGGCGCCCGCCGGGAAGACCCGCGCCATGACCGAGCATGGCCGCGACCCCGGCGAACAGATCGAGCGAACCGCCGACGAACTGGAGGAGGATCTGGGTCGTCTCGAGGATCACCTCGACGACGCGAAGGACCGGCTGAAGGACCGTCAGGAGGACGCCCAGGGGGCCGGCGAGGCCGAGGACGTGGCCGGTGACTGGGAGGGCGAGGCGCCCGACCGGCCCGCCGGCGACGACCCGTCGGGCAGCTAGCCGACGATCAACCGCCGCGAACCCGGCGACTCGCGGCGCACGGCGCCGCGAGTCAGCAGGCGGACGGCCTCGCACAGGAGGTCGTGCTCGATCGGGCGCAGCGCGTCGTGGACGGCGTCCGCGTCGCTGGCGTTCGGGATCTCGATCGCGCGCTGCAGGATGATCGGGCCGGTGTCGACCCCCTCGTCGACGAGGTGCACCGTGACGCCGAAGACGCGCACGCCGTAGTCGACCGCCTGCTGGATCGCCCCGATGCCGGGGAACGCCGGCAGCAGCGCCGGGTGGACGTTGACGATGCGGTCGCGGAAGCGGCCGATGAAGGCCCCGTCCAGCAGCGCCATATAGCCGGCCAGGACCACGAGCTCCACGCCGAGCGACTCCAGCCAGTCGGCGATGGCCGCGTCGCGCGCCGCACGGTCCGCGTACGCATCGCGCTCGAAGACGCGCGCCTCGACGCCCGCGGTCGCCGCGCGGTCCAGCGCCCGCGCGCCCGGCTTGTCGGATGCGACCGCCACCACCTCGACCTCATGCCCGTGGACGCTGTCGAGCAGCGCCTGCAGGTTCGTGCCGGCGCCGGATGCGAGGACGCCGACGTTCATTGGACCGCCCCGCTCCGCGGGGCGGTGCCCCCGGCCCGCAGCATCGGGTACGCCCCACCGGTCGAGCTGAGCCGTCCCTCGGACAGCATCTCGTCCACGCGGGCGAGCACCTGGGCCGACGTGAGGTGGTCGAACGACCCGTAGCCGGGCAGCCCATCCCACGAGTTGCGCAGCAGCGCCTTGGAGCGCCCGCCGCGCAGGATCTCGACGACCCGCGTGCGCCCGACGCCGGGCCGCGCGGCGCGCACGACCTCGACGATCGCGTCGTCGAGACCTGAACCCGCCGGCCCCGCCGGCTGCCCCGGCGCTGCAAGCGTCGAGGGGCCGGGAACGAGCGACGGGTCGCACACGTCGCAGCACGGGCCCGTGGGCGCGGGGTCGGCGCCGTCGCCGAAGTGGCGCAGGATCGCTTCGCGCCGGCAGGTGGCGCCCTCGACGAACGCCCAGATCGATCGGTACTGACGCCAGCGCACGCGTGAGCCCTCGCCCGCAGATGTCTGTGCGGCCGCGCGCGCCGCGCGGTCCAGCGGCTTGAGCAGCCGGCCCCGCAGCCGATCGACCGGCGCGGGCGCCGGTTGCACGACACCCCCGGACACGAGGTGCCCCACGACCGCGCGCACCCGGTCCTCCTCGTCGCTGTCGGCCGCGAGCTCCGCCAGCGGCAGGTCGTAGCGGCCGTCCATCGCGCTGAAGGCCAGCCGCTCCGCGACGCGCTCGATCAGGTCCGGCTGCACCTCTGCGCGCTGGATGAAGAAGACGTGCAGGCCCTTGTCGCGACCCTCGGCGAGCAGCAGCGCCCGCGCGGAAGCGCCGTCGCGCCCGGCGCGCCCCGCCTCCTGGTAGTAGGCCTCGAGCGAGGACGGCACCGACTCGTGCACGACGGTCCGCACGTCGGCCTTGTCGATGCCCATGCCGAACGCGTTGGTCGCCACGACGATCTCGGCCTCGCCATCCATGAACCTCCGCTGCACCTCTGCGCGCGCCCCGCGTTCGAGTCCCGCGTGGTAGGCCAGCGCGGTGCAGCCGAGCTCGGCCCGCAGCGCCTCGGCCGTCCGCACGCAGTTCGCGCGCGTGCCCGCGTAGACGATCGCGGGGCGCGCTCCCG
>CAWCEB010000070.1:0-12931 GCA_963794105.1 uncultured Actinomycetes bacterium
CACCGAGGTGCTCAGCTCGCTCGCCGTGACGGCAGTCATCTGCGGCCTCCTGGCGGTCGGTACGGCCGTCGTCGTGATGCCCGCGGCGCTCGTGCTGCTCGGCGATCGCGCGCAGGCGTTCAGCTTCGGCGTGCCGGCGTTCATCCAGCGCCCCTGGAACGCCCTCTCACATCAGGACTCCTCGGTTGTCGCCCACGCTGTGCCCATGGGCGCGCTCGCGACAGCACTGCTGCTCGTCCTCGCGCTCCCGCTGCTGTCGATCGACACCGGACCGCCGTCGGCGAAGTTCCTCCCGAAGGACAACGCTGCGCGCCAGTCCTACGAGCGCGTCGCCAAGGTGATGGGCCCGGGTTGGCCGACTCCGTACAACATGGTCTTCGTCTCGAAGAGTCGGCCGGTCACGGATCAGCAGCTGCTGCGCAAGTTCGACCGCTTCCAGGCCGGACTCGTGCGCGACCCCCGCATCGTCTCGGTGGTCGGCCCCGGAGCGCTCGCCGACACCAGCCAGCAGCTCAACGCGCTGCCTGCCGGGCTGCAGGATTCAGCCAAGCTGCTCAAGGGCGGCAAGAAGCAGCTCGGCATCCTGGCGAGCGGGCTCGGTGACGCCGCAGCAGGCGCCGTCAAGCTCCGTTCGGGTCTGAGCACCGCAGCCTCGGCCACCGGCACCGCCGCGAGCGGCGCGGGCAAGATCCACGCCGGGCTCAGCCAGGCGCGCGCCGGTGCGGCGTCGGTCACGACGAACCTCAACAAGGCGCTCGACGCCGCGCGCCAGCTGCGCGACGGTGCGGCGCAGGCGCTCGCGGGCTCCAAGAAGATCGCGAGCAACCTCGGCACGGCGGCGAATGCCGGGAAGGCCGGGGCCCCGGTCGTCAGCCAGATGGCCGCCAACGTGAACACCGGCAGCGAGACGATCAAGGGCGCCGTCGGGACCGCATCCGCGCTGAGCGCACAGCTCGCCGACGCGAGCGCGTCCGTGGCGAAGCTGCCCAACGGCCCGGAGAAGACCGCGGCGGCCGGAGCGATCGCGTCGGCCACAGCGGCCGCCGGAGGGCTCGAGTCATCGCTGAGCTCCGCCAGCAACACGCTCAGCGGAGCGGCCGGCGTGGCGTCTGCGGTGTCCACGCAGATCGGCCAGCTCTCGACCGGCCTCGGCCAGCTCTACGCGGGCTCGAACGAGCTGTCGACGGGCATCAGCAAGCTGAGCGCCGGCAACGCCGCGCTCGCGGCGGGTATCGGCGAGTTCGCCGCCAAGTCCCCGCAGCTCACCGCCGGCGTGCAGAAGCTGGAGCAGGGCGCCGGGCAGCTCGAGGCAGGCCTCGGCCAGCTCGGAGGCGGGCTCTCGGGCGGCGTCGGGCACCGGCGGGCAGCTGGCGTCCGGGCTCGGCGGCGCCGAGTCCAAGGTGGCGAAGTTCCGGTCGTCGCTGCCGTCGACCAAGGACCTCGAGCAGCTCCAGGCGCAGTCCCCGGGTCTGTTCAACAACGGTTACTTCGTGCTGGCGGCCGTCGAAGGCGCGCAGCCCGCGCAGCGCACGCAGGCGTCGTTCCTGGTCGACCTGGCCAACGGCGGCGACGCGGCGATGATCACCGTGATCGGGCGCTACGCGTCGGAGGACCCGCGCAGCCGCAATCTGGGCGAGGACCTCGCCAACCACCTGGACGGGTTCGCCCATGCCAACGACCTGCAGGGCGCCCTCGGCGGCCAGGCGGCCGCGCTCGGTGACTTCCGCAGCGAGGCGGCGTCGCGGATCTGGCCGGTGGTGATCGGCGTGTCCATCGTGGTCACCCTGCTCCTGATGGCGCTGATGCGCACCGTGGTCCTGCCGATCGTCGCGGTGGCGTTCGACCTGCTCACAGCCGCTGCCACGTTCGGCCTCGTCACGCTCCTCTTCAACGGCGACAACCCGCCGTTCGGGGGGCTGGGCTACATCGACCCGATGACGATCATCGCGACGTTCGCGGCGATCTTCGGGATGACGATCCTCTACGAGGTGATGCTGCTCGCCCGGACACGGGAGGAGTTCGTCATCAGCGGGGACGCCACGGCGGCGCTGCGGATCGGCCTGAGCAAGACCGCAGCGGCCGCGACCGGGGCGGCGGTCGCGATGATCGCGGTACTGATCCCGTTCGCGACGAGCGACCTGATCCTCGTCCGCCAGCTCGGCGTGGCCGTGGCGGTCGCCATCATCCTCGACGCGTTCATCGTCCGCCCCGTGCTGCTGCCCGCGGCCGTGCAGATCCTCGGTCGCTGGAGCTGGTGGCCGACGTCGCGGCACGTGCCGGCGCCGCCGCAACCCGGCGGCAACGGGCGCCCGCACCCCGCCGCACTTCCGGTCGAGCCCGTCGTCGGGGTGGCCGGGCATGAGCGTCACCGAGGCAGACAGCGGGCGCGGCAACGATCAGGCGGCGCGGCTGCATGAGGCTACGTCGGCGCGCCAGGCGGCCGCCACGGCGCGCTGCGCCGCCTCGACCAGGAGGCCGTCGACAGGATCGTGTGGGCGATGGTCGTCGCCGGCCTGGAGCACGCGGTCGACCTCGCCGAGATGGCGATGCAGGAGACAGGCTTCGGCGTGCTCGAGGACAAGGTCGTGAAGAACTACATCGCGACCGAGTTCCTCTACGACTACCTCAAGGACAAGCCCTCGGTCGGCGTGATCGAGCGCGACGAGGAGCGCGCCATCGACTACGTCGCCGAGCCGGTCGGCGTGGTCCTCGCGCTGCTGCCGATCACCAACCCGACCTCGACCGCCCTGTTCAAGGCGATCGTCGCGGCGAAGACGCGCAACGCGATCGTCTTCCGGCCGTCGGCACGCGCCGCCGGCTGCGCGACGCGGGCGATCGAGCTGCTGCAGGAGGCGGGCCAGGCCGCGGGGCTCCCGGCCGACGCCCTCCAGGTCGTTCCCGACCCCACGCTGGACGCGTCCCAGTACCTGTTCCACCACGCCGGAATCGACCTCATCTGGACGACGGGCGGCCCGAAGGCCGTCGCCGCGACGAACGAGGCGGGCAAGCCGTGCATCAGCGTCGGCCCTGGCAACGCGCCGGTGTACCTGCACGCGAGCGCGGACGTCCCGATGGCGGTCGTCGACGTCCTCATCTCCAAGACGTTCGACGCGTCGGTCATCTGCCCGGCCGAGCAGACGCTCGTCGTCGACGACGCGATCTACGACGACGTCGTCGCCGAACTCGAGCGCATGGGCGCCCGTGTCCTGTCCCCGGACGCCGTCGACGCGCTCGCGCGGGCGGCATTCGGCGAGGACGGGGCACCGCGCATGGAGGCGCTCGGGCGGTCCTGCATCGACCTCGCCAACCTGGCCGGGTTCGAAGCCGGCCCCGCCGACAAGGTGCTCGTCGCCCCGCTGCCGAGCGACCTCGACGACCTCGCCGCCCATCCGCTGTCCACGAGAAGCTGATGCCGGTGCTCGGCCTCGTCCGCTCGCCGTCCGTCGAGCATGCGATCGACGCCTGCGAGCTCGTCACCGAGCACGGCGGCCTCGGCCACACCTCGGGCATCTACGCCTCCGACGACGCCGTCGTCGAGCGGTTCGCCGAGCGCGTGCGGACGGGCCGGATCCTCGTGAACGCGCCCACCGCGGTCGGCGCCCTCGGCGGCATCTACAACCGCATGACGCCGACGTTCTCACTCGGCTGCGGGACGTGGGGCGGCTCGATGACCACGGACAACGTGAACTACCGCAACCTGCTCAACATCAAGGCCGTCTCGCGACGGCAGACGCCGCCGCAGTGGTTCCGCGTCCCCGTCCGACACGTACTTCAACGCGGGGGCGATCGAGAACCTCCGTGGGGCTGAAGGCCGTAGCACGTCGTGATCGTCACCGACGCCCCGAGCGAGGCGCGCGGCGTTCCCCAGGAGCTGCGCCGGCATCTCGGCGCGCGCGAGGTCCGCGTCTTCACCGGCGTCGAGCCCGAGCCGACGATGGAGCAGGTCCATGGCCGGCGTCGCGATGCTCGGCGATCCGCCGCCCGAGCTGATCGTGGCGGTCGGGGGCGGGTCGGTGATCGACGCAGCCAAGGCGATGCGGCTCTTCCACGAGAACCCAGGCCTGTCGCTGCGCGAGCTGACGCTGCCGTTCCTCGACGCCCGCAAGCGCGTCGCGCACTACCCCGACATCGAGCACAGCGTCCGGCTCGCCGCCGTGCCGACCACCGCCGGCACGGGTTCGGAGGTCTCACCGGCGGCCGTGCTGACCCACGAGGGTCGCAAGGTGACGCTCGTCGACTACTCGCTCGTGCCCGACGTGGCGATCGTCGATCCGCGGCTGACGCTGAGCCTCCCGGCGGAGGCGACGGCCGACACGGGAATCGACGCCCTCACCCATGCGCTCGAGGCCTGCGTGTCGATCTTCGCCTCGCCCTATACGGACGCGTTCTGCATGCAGGCGATGAACCTCATCTTCGCCGCGCTACCGCGAGCCGTCGACGACGGCACCGACCTGAGCGCGCGCACGGACATGTCCAACGCGGCGACGATCGCCGGGCTGGCGTTCTCGAATGCGTTCCTCGGCGTGAACCACGCGCTGGCGCACAGCTTCGGCGCCCGCTTCGGGATCGCGCACGGCAGGGCGAACGCGCTGTTCCTGCCGCACGTGCTGCGCTACAACGCCTCGCTGCCGCGCAAGTTCATGCCCGCTCCCGGCTACGGCTCGTACGTGGCGCCGGAGAAGTACGCGCAGGCGGCCTGGGTGCTCGGCCTGGGCGGGCACACCGAGGCCGAGGCGCGCGAACGGCTCTTCGCACGCGTCGACAGCCTGCTTGCGAGCGTCGGCATGCCGCGCACCGTTGCCGAGCTGGGCATCGACCCCGACGCCTACCGCGCCGCGATCCCGGATCTCGTGCGCGAGGCGTTCCGCGACCCGAGCGGCCGCACCAACCCGCGGATGCCGCTGCTGACCGAGCTGGGCGAGCTCTTCGCCGCCGTGTGCCCCGACAGCTGACATGCCTGCGATCAGCACCGTCCACATCCCCCCGCTGCCGCTCGAGCGCTTTCGCGACGTCCTCGACGACGCCGGCTACCGCGACCTTCAGGACCTGGCGGCGCTCGGGCGATCGACGCTGGCGGGGCGCGTCGTCTGGTGCGCGAACTCGACCGCGCACGGCGGGGGCGTGGCCGAGATGCTGCGATCGCTGCTGTCCTACACGCGGGGCGCCGGCGTCGACAGCCGCTGGGTCGTCGTGGACGGGCGCGCGGAGTTCTTCGCCCTGACCAAGAACCTCCACAACTGCCTGCACGCCGCCGCGGGCGCCGAGCCGCCCGGCGACGACGAGCGACGCCTGTACGAGGAGGTGTCGGCCGCCGCGGCCGAGGAGCTGATCGCGCTCGTCGCACCGCGCGACGTGGTCATCCTGCACGACCCCCAGACCGCCGGGATGACGCCCGCATTGCGGGCCGCCGGCATCGGCGTCGCGTGGCGCTGCCATATCGGCGTGGACGTCCCGACCGACGTCGTCCGCGGCGCGTGGGACTTCCTGCGCCCCTACGTCCAGGCCGCCGACACCTACGTGTTCTCGCGTGAGCAGTTCGTCTGGGACGGACTGGACGCTGCGCGGGCGTCATCATCCCGCCGTCGATCGACGTCTTCTCGGCGAAGAACCAGTTGCTCGACGACGACGCCGTCGTGGCGATCCTCGCGACGGCGGGGTTGCTCGAGGACGGCGGCCGCCACGACGCGATCTTCCTGCGCGAGGACGGCACGCCGGGCCGGGTGGACCGCGAGGCCACGATCTGGCAGGACGCGCCGTCGCGCGCGGCGCCCCGGTGGTGGCCCAGGTGTCGCGCTGGGACCGGCTGAAGGACCCGATCGGCGTCCTTCAGGGATTCGCCGCGCAGGGCGGGGCGGTCCCGGCCGCTCAGCTCGTGCTGGCGGGGCCGGCACCCGCGGCGTCGCGGACGACCCGGAGGCCGCAGACGTGCTCACACAGGTCGTAGCGCCCGTGAGGCGCTCCCGCCGGAGGTGCGCCGCCGCGTGCACATTGCCTCGCTGCCGATGGACGACCCCGAGGAGAATGCGGCGATCGTCAACGCGCTGCAGACCCGCGCCGACGTCGTCGTGCAGAAGTCCCTGGCAGAGGGCTTCGGGCTCACCGTCGCGGAGGCCATGTGGAAGGGCCGGCCGGTGGTCGCGTCGGCCGTCGGCGGCATCCAGGACCAGGTGATCGACGGCATCACCGGCCTGCTCGTCGACCCGCGCGACCTCGACGCGTTCGGCCGCGGCGTGGTCCGCCTCCTCCAGGACCGCGAGCTTGCCGGCCGGCTCGGAGACGCGGCGCGCGAGCGCGTCCGTGACGCGTTCCTCGAGCCGCGCCACCTGCGGCAGTGGTTCGAGGTGGTGCAGCGCGTGTCGGCGGCCACCGCGCCCGCGGAGTAGCACCGCTGCTCACCGACCTGCACTGCCACCTGCTGCCGGGCGTCGACGATGGCCCCGCGACGATCGACGACGCGCTGGGGATGGCGCGCCAGGCCGCGGCCGATGGGATCGCCGTGGTGTGCGCGACTCCGCACATCCGCCACGACCACGACGTGCGCATCGAGCAGCTGGGGATCCGCGTGGCCGAGCTCGGCGCCGCGGTTGCCGCCGCCGGCGTTCCGGTGAAGGTCACGACCGGCGGCGAGGTCGCCGAGCCTCTGATTGCCTCGCTGGACGACGGCGAGCTGCGCGCCGTGAGCCTCGGGGGCGGTGGGCGCTGGCTGCTGGTCGAGCCGCGACCGGGGCCGCTCGGCGACGACCTGCAGCGCGCGGTCCGAGCGCTTGACGACCGCGGCTTCCGCGCCGTGATCGCGCATCCGGAGCGCCACGCCGGCCCGGACCTCGCGGCGCGGCTGCATGACCTGATCCAGGCCGGGGCGCTCGTGCAGTTCACGGCTGCGCTGCTCGCGACGGGGCCCGCCGCTGCCACCATGCGCGAGCTCGCCGCCCTGGGGCTCGTGCACGTGCTCGGCAGCGACGCACATTCATCGCAGGCGGGACGGCCGGTCCGCATCCGCGACGGGCTCGCTGTGCTCGCGGGCATCGACCGGCTCGCGCCGCACATCGACTGGATCGCGCGCGCTGCTCCCGCAGGGATCCTGCACGGCGACGACGTCGTTGCTCCCTATCCCGCCAGCGGTCGCAGCTGAACGCGCGGCTCGAGCTCCTCGATCACGCCGCGAGCGCCGGTACCGAGCCCGTGTCGCAGGAAGTTCGCCGCGCCTGCGGCCGCGCCCAGCACCAGCGCGTCCTCGAGGCGGCGGCCCTGCGCAAGGGCGGCTGCGATGGCGCCGACCATAGTGTCGCCGCAGCCCTCGCGGGCGCCCTGGCCGAACCGCGGCGGGATCAGCTCGTGGGCGCCGTCGTCACCGAACAGCACCGCGGGCTCGCCGCCGCGTGTGACCAGGACGGTGCCTGCTCCCAGCGCGCGCAGACGCTCCACGGCATCCCGCATCTGCGCCGGCTCGCCGACGGGCGCGCGGGCGAACTCGGCGAGCTCCCAGTCGTTGACCTTCACCAGGTCCGGCCTGCCCCGGAGCGCCGCGTCGAGCCGCGGGGTCGACAGGTCGACGATCACCTTGACGCCGCGCTCACGCACGTCGCCGACCAGCCGTTCGTAGACGTCCGCGGACAGGCGGTCACCCGGAAACGCGTTGCAGACGACGAGGACGCGGCTGCCAAGCGCAGCCGCGATCGTCGCCGAGACGAGGTCATCGACCTCGTGGCGCGACGGCGGCGGGCTCGGCGCGTGCGCCAGCACCCGCCGCTCCCCGCCACGGCGGTCGGTGAGATACCACCCACTCGACCCCGCTGTGGTGGTCAGCCGCAGCTCGCCGGGGAGCGCGTCGAGCAGCGGGATGAGAACGGAGCCGACCTCGCCGCCCGCAAACGCGCACAGCACCGGCAGCGCGCCGAGCTCGCCCGCCATCCGCGCAACCCAGACGCCCTGGCCTCCGGCGTGCAGGTGCAGGCCGTCGGCGCCGCCACCTGCCTCGAGCGTGATGGTCAGAAGCGGGTGCGGGCCGAAGACCGTGACCTGCGGGGAGGGTGAGCTCACGCTTCGATGCTGACGCCGAGCGCGCGCGGGGACATCCGCAATCCGCACGGAGCACATCGCGGGTTCTCCCGGATGCCCTCGACGACGCGGCGATCTAGCGTGAGCGGTGTTATCGACACCCTCGAGACCACAGCCGCCTGCGCCGCGCAATGGGACGACCTCGTCGCGCGGTGCGCGGCGTAGCGTTCGGAGGGTGACGAGCGCGACGACGGCCCCGCTGGTGCTCGGGCACCACATGCGCGTCGCGCTGCTCGGCGGCGAGCTGGTCGCGAACCGCCTGCGCGCGCGACCGAGGCTTCGCGTCATCCTGCCGACGGGCCACACGCCGCTCGGCGTGTACGCGGCGTTGCGGGCTCATGCCGCGGACGGCAGCCTGCCGGCCGGGGAGGCGACCGTCTTCCAGCTGGACGAGTACCTCGGGCTGGGGCCGCAGGACGAGCGCAGCTATCGCGCGTACCTTCGCCGCGAGCTGCAGGGCGTCGGCGTCGGCGCCTTCCACGGGCTCGACGGCTCCGCGCCCGATCCCGAGGCCGAGTGCGCGCGACATCAGGCGCTGCTGGACGAGGCTCCCATCGACCTGGTCGTCCTCGGGCTCGGACGCGATGGTCACGTCGCGTTCGACGAACCGGGAGCGCCGGCCGCCGCCGGCACACGGCGCGTGCGCCTGCATCCGACGACGCGGGCGGACGCAGCCGCGGACTTCGGCGGCATCGAGCATGTCCCGCACGAGGCCCTCACCGTCGGGCTGCGAACGCTGTTGGGCGCGCGCGAGCTCTTGATGCTCGTGACCGGCGAGGCCAAGGCCCGCGCAGTGCGCGCGATGCTCGAGGGACCGCCCGGCGAGGAGTGCCCTGCGTCGCTGCTGCGCGACCACCCGCGGCTCACGGTCGTCTGCGATGCGGCGGCCGCGAGCCTGCTGGCACCGCGCGCGTCAGCGTCGAGCGATCACGCGGTGATCGTGCTCGGCCACCGCGAGCCGGGCATCAGCGCAGAGCACCGCATCTCCGACCAGTCCCGGGCGCGCCTGCGACGCGCGGAGCGGGTGTGCCGCGCGGACCCGCCGCGAGCCGTCGTCCTGACCGGCTACACGCGCCTTCCCAGCGGCCTGTCGGAGGCCGAGCAGATGAAGGCGCAATGGGCGCTGCCCGACGTCCCGGCGGTGCTGGAAGATGCCGGGCGCAACACCGCGGAGAACGCCACCCGCTCGCTGCCGCTGATCCGCGCGATGGGCGATGTGCGGCGCGTGACGGTGGTGACCTCGGCGTGGCACCTGCGGGCACCGTTCTTCTTCGCGCCGTACCGCACGCTCGGGCTTCGGCTCAAGTTCGCCGGCGCCTTCCATGGCCCGTGGCCGCGCATGCTGCGTCAGGAGCTGCGCGGCATCCGCTCGATCCGCCGGCAGCGACGGCTCGCGATGGCGGCGATGCGCCTCCCGGCCGAGATCGCCCTCCCGGCGCCGGAGGAGGTGAGGTGAGCATGCTGCTCGCCGGAGAGCTCGCGCTCGGCGGCGAGATCGCCGCGGGCTGGGTCGACATCGACGGCGCCCAGGTCGCCGGCATCGCGCACGGCGCCGCCCCACGCGAGCCCGACGAGCGCTTCGACGGGATCCTCGCTCCCGGGCTGTGCGACCTGCAGGTCAACGGCGGCGCGGGACACGAGGTCACGGGCGCCGGCGATGCGCTCGACGCGATCGACGCGCTGGCGCTGGCGCACGGCGTGACCAGCTACCTGCCGACGCTCGTCAGCCCCGCTGACCGGACGGCCGAGCGGGCACTGGAGATGCTCGGCGCGCGCGCGGGCGATCCCGGCTCGCCGGTCGCGGGCGTCCACCTCGAAGGACCGTTCCTCAGCCCCGCGCACGCCGGCATGCATCCGCTCGAGCGCCTGCGCGTGCCGGCGGACGGCGTGCCTTCATGGGTCGAGCATCCGGCGGTCCGGCTCGTCACCGTTGCGCCGGAGCTGCCGGGCGCGATCGCGCTGATCGAGCGACTCGCGGCGCGCGGTATTGCGGTCGCGCTGGGCCATTCGGGTGCGAGCGCCGAGATCGCCCGCGCGGCCTTCGACGCGGGAGCGCGCCTGGTGACGCACGTCTTCAACGCGATGGCCCCACTGCATCACCGCGCCCCCGGCCTCGCCGGCGTCGCGCTGACCGACGACCGCGTCGGCGTCGGGGTGATCGCCGACGGCGTTCACGTCGACCCGGTCGTGCTCGAGCTGATCCGGCGCAGCGCGGGCCCGCGATCGCTGCTCGTCACGGATGCGACACCCGCGACCGGCGCGCCCGCAGGCTCTTACGTGATGGCGGGCGTCGCGATCTCCCGTGGCGCGGGCGGCTCGGCTCGCACGTCCGAGGGGCGACTTGCGGGCAGCACGCTTCCGCTCGACGAGGCGCTGCGCACCTGGAGGGCGATGACCGGCGCCACGCTGGCCGAGGCGATCTTCGCGGCGAGCGAGGCCCCCGCCGCGGCGGTGTCGCTCCCCAGCACGGCGACCGCGGGGGGACCTGCGGACTTCGTCCTGCTCGACGCCGCGGCCCGGATCCGGCGGGTGATGTTGCACGGGCGATGGCGCGACGGCCGTGCCTGACGTCCGTACTCGCCCGCAGACGATCGCGGATCTCTCACGGATGCCACCGTCGCGGGCCCGGCCTAGCGTTGGTGGCACCCGCTCTAGGAGGAGACGACCCATGTCCTCGCAGAACATCGTTGTGGCCTACAACGCCACGCAGGAGGCCGCCGACGGCCTGGCACTCGCGCGCCTGCTTGCCGAGCGCCTTGCAACGGAGCTGCTGGTCGTGCGCGTCCGGACCGGGGGCGGCCGGTCGCCGATCGTGGACGCCGCACACCAGCGCGACGTACGCGCGATGGTGGCCGAGACCCGGCGCGCGATCCTCGCGGCCCAGCCGGACGCGGGCGACCTCGAGATCGCCTCCGTTGACGACGGCGAGGGAGTCGCCCGGAGCATCCACGACGCCGCGCGCGCTGAGCAGGCCGAGGCCATCGTGGCCGGGTCGAGTCACCTTCACGGCATCGGCCGGGTCCTGCTCGGCGGCGGCCCGGAGATGATCGCCAACGGGGCGCCCTGTCCCGTGTTCGTCGCACCACCGGGGTTCCAGGATCATCCCGCGCTGGTTCCGGACTCGGTCGGCGTCGCCTACGACGGCACCGAGTCTGCCGAGCCGGCGCTGCGCTACGCAGCCGAGCTCGCCCAGCGCCTGGACGCGCCGCTGCGCGTGATCGCCGTGCGGCCGACGATGGCCAGCCGCCCGCTCGGGCGGCGGCGCGACGCCCGCGAGTTCCTCGACGAAGCTGCGCAGCACGTCGGCGAGTGGACCGATGGCCGCGTGACCGTGGACGTGGCCGAGCGCCACGGGTCGCCGGTCGCCGAGCTCGCGGCCGAGACCGACGGCGGGGTCGGCCTCCTGGTGATCGGCTCACATGGCACCGCCGCGCTGCGCAGGGTGCTGCTCGGCAGCGTCGCGGCGGGTGTGCTGCGCGCCGCGAAGGCGCCCGTCGCCGTCGTCCCGGGCTGACGCTCCGCGTCAGCGTCGGGGAAGTCCTGTGGACGTAGGGCTCGCCGTCGCACTGGCGCTCACCGCCGCATTCGCCGTCACGAACGGGTTGCACGACGCGTCCAACGCGATCGCCGCTCTGGTCGCCACGCGCGCGGCGACCCCGCGGCAGGCGATCATCCTGGCGTCGGTGTTCAACGTCCTCGGCCCCCTGCTGCTGGGCGCAGCGGTGGCGGACACCATCGGAGGCATCGTGACGGTGACTCCCTCCGAGGCGACGGAGGTGATCGGCGCGGGTATCGCCGCCGCGGTGGCCTGGAACCTGGTCACGTGGCGTCTTGGGCTTCCGTCGAGCTCTGGCCATGCGCTCGTCGGGGGACTGGTCGGCGCGAGCCTGTTCGCCGGCGGTCTGGACGCGGTGAACTGGGGCGGACTCGACGGCCTGCATCCAGTCGGCGTCGGGGGCACGTTGATCGCGCTCGCCGTCAGCCCGCTGGTCGGCGGGCTTGCCGCCCTGGCCACGACGCGCACGGTGCGCCGGGTGGCGCGCCGCGCAACCCGGCGCTGGCGCGCCCCGGTGCGAGCCGGCGAGTGGGCGATGTCGGCCGCGCTCGCGTTCAGCCACGGTGCCAACGACGCACAGAAGGCGATCGGCGTGATGGCGGCGCTACTGCTGGCCGAGGGGCGGATCGACACGCTGGCGGCGCCGACATGGACGAAGCTGCTGTGCGCCGGCGCCCTGACCGCCGGCACGGCATTGGGCGGGTGGCGGATCATCCATACCGTGGGTCGTGGGATCTACCGCATTCAGCCGGTCGAGGGCCTGGTCAGCCAGGCGTCCTCGGCAGCCGTCGTCTTCGGTTCGTCGCTCGCCGGCGCGCCGACATCGACGACGCAGGTCGTCGCGTCGTCGATCGTCGGCATCGGAGCCGGACGCAGGCGCCTGCATCACGTGCACTGGGTGGTCGTGCGCCACATGGGCCTCGCCTGGCTGATCACGATCCCCGCCACCGGGTTCCTGGCGGCCGGCATCCTCGGACTCTGGAGGCTCATCACATGAAGTCGCGGCCGTGGTTCCTACCGGAGACGCCCGACATGATCGGCCTCCTGCGCCGTCAGGTCGCGATCACGATCGAGGGCGTCGACGCATTCGCCAGCTGGGCCGCCGGCGACGCGGACGCCGCGCCGGCGGTGGTCGACGCCGAGCGCCGCGGGGATACCGCCAAGCGCGACCTGCTCGTCGCGCTGCGCGCGGCCTTCGTCACGGCGCTCGAGCCCGAGGACCTCTTCTTCCTGTCACGCGGCATCGACCGCATCCTCGACTCCGCCCGCGAGGTCATCAACGAGTCGCAGGTGCTCGCCTCGCCACCCGACGCCGAC
>CAWCEB010000071.1:0-34323 GCA_963794105.1 uncultured Actinomycetes bacterium
ACGTGTCCCGAATGGTGTCCCCAACTCTGCAGATCTAGGCGCGCAGTACCCGACCAAACCCGACAAAGCCGGCCTCAGACGCCCCGAAAACGGCGAGACCCGCCCGGCTCATCGCCGCAGCACGGACTCGAGCAGATCGACGTACTGGGTCAGGTGGCGCGGGCCGAGGAAGAGATCACGTACGCGTCTCTGGGCCTCCTCCCCCATGCGCTCCGCTGCGTGCGGATCGTCGAACAACGCGGTCACGCGCTCGCCGAACGCCTGAAGATCCTCCGCGTCGACAAGGTAGCCGGTGGTGCCGTCCTCGAGCTGGCTCTGGATGCCGCCGACGCGCGACGCCACGACCGGGCGGCCCTTCCACATCGCCTCCGCGACGGTCAGCCCGAAACCCTCGGCGAGGCTCTTCTGCGCCACGATATCCGCGCGGCGCTGCAGTGCGTTCACGATCATGGCGTTCTCGTCCGCGTCCTCCATCGGCAGCAGGGCGAGGTGCACGCGGCGGCGGGCTGCGTACGGCAGCTCGTGCCATGCGGTCTCGACGTCGGCGAAGACCTGGGCACCCTCCGGGTCGTCGGTCACCGCGGTCACGTCGGGGCCGGCGAGCACGAGGTGCGGCTCTTCGTCGTCGGGCACATGCTCGACGAACGCCGCCAGGACTCCCATCGGATCCTTGAGCTTGTCCCAGCGTGATACCTGGACGAGCAGGGGGTCGTCGAGCCGTAGCTCCTGCTCCTGCACGAGCTGTACTGGGCGCTCGACCCGCCCGATGCTCCCGTCCAGCCGCTCGAAGATGGCGCGCGGATGGTGGCAACCGTCGGCGGCCAGGCCACATGAGCGCAGGACAGCCGTCGTTGCGGTGAACGAGATGGCGTGGTTCTTGGGGGAAAACGGATCGATCGACGGCGGGATGATGAAGAGCTTGGCCTCGTCGAGCTCGTCCCAGGTGTAGGTCTCGCGCGAGAACACGTACGCGTGAGCTCGCCGTACGTGGCCGATCAGGAACTGCCATGCCTCGCGCGCGCGGGCGTTGGGCAGGTCGAGGCCGACGTGCGCACGCCAGATGACCGGCACGCCGGCGTCCTGCAACCGCGGGATCATGCCCGCCGTCTGGGGGTCGTGCAGGAGAACGACGTCGTCGGGCTGCAAGCGCTGGGCCATGAGCTCCGCGTTGGCCGCGCAACGCTCGTCGTAAGTCGCGCGCTCCGCGTCGCCAAGCGGGCCACCGTCGCCGCTGTGGCCGTGCAGACGGTTGTGCAGGCGCTTGGTGACCGCGAAGAACTCGGGGTCGCCGGGGACAACCACCCAACGGGCGTCGAGACCCGCGCCACGGGTGTAGCCGATGAGTGAGCGCAGCATTTCGGCAACGCCTCCTCCGTGGGCGGTCGAGTTGACGTTCCAGAACGTCCGCCCCGCGAGGAGCTCGTGGGCGCGCTTGATCGTGTTCTCGAACTGCGCCTGGCCCTCGGCGGTGAGAACCTCTGCGAAGCGTTCGGGCCTCAGCTTCGGAACCTCGACGTCCTGCAGCTTGTTGACCTGTAGATGGCTCACGTCAACCCCTCACGCTCCCAGTTCCCGCGGCAGATCGGGCGCGGGGCGGCCCGCGATCGACATGACCCACCCGGGCTCGCTACGCCACCAGCCCGCGGTCGAGGCACTTTCCCAGTCGACTCGCAGCGCGCGCCACTCACTGGCCGCGCCTTCTGCATCGGCCGGCGCGACCACCGCCGCGCGCACGTCCAGCCGCAGTCCCTCACGGCGGAGCTTCGCGACCGCCTCCTTGGCCGTCCACACCAGGTTGGCCAGCCGTGGGCGCTCCTCGATTGCGCATGCAGCCAGCAGTCCCTGGTCCGCGGGCGATAGCCACTCGCGTACGAACGCGCCGCTGCGCGGCTCGACGAGCTCCAGATCGCAACCGACAGCGGCGGGCGCGGCCGCGACGGCCACCAGCCCCCGGCCCGCCCGGTGGCTGATCGAGACCGACAGCGGCGCGCGCCGACCGCCCAGCCAGGCTTCGGGCGCACCGTCGGACGCGGCGAAGATCTCGACATCGGCCGGATCCACACCCAACCACGCCCCCACCGCGGACTTGGCCGTCCAGCGCCCAACGCGCCAGTCGGCGCGCCGTCGGTCCACGACCAGCCCGGCCAGCACGCGGCGCTCGGCCACGCTGAGCCAGCCATTGCCGGCGGGCACGTCAGCCGACGACAGGCTCAGCCAGCCGGGCATGGCCGTGTCGGTGGTCGGGGGCATCGAGCACACGGCGCATGCCGCGCTCGACAGCGTCGACGAGGAAGGGTCGCAGCGCCTGCGGGGCGACCGTGGCGCTGATCGAGCCCATGCGCACGGCGCGCTCGACGCTGTGAATCGCGTCGAACCGTGCCGCGAACTCGCCGCGCTTGGCGGCCAGCACGTCGGTCCACATCGCGGCGCGCTCGGCCCGCAGGTGCTGGCGCTCGGCGCCTTCGCTGGCGTCGATCCGCGCGTCGAGCGCGGCGATGCGCTCGTCGCGCAGTGCCGCCGCCTCGACGTCGCGCGCAAAGACGACGACGGCTGCCGGCGCGCCGCCGATGACCGAGGCGCGGGCGCCCTCGACGGCAATCGCTTCGAGCTGGGGGTTGAGCTTCTGCGAGAAGACCACGAACGCCCCGCCGTGATAGCGCGAGACCACGCAGAACACGATCGGACCGTCGAAGTTCACCACGGCGCGCCCGATCTCAGCCCCGAACTCGAGCTGCCATTCGCGCATCGACTCCGGCGAGCCGTCGAACCCCGCGAGGTTGGCAAGCACGACGAGCGGGCGCCGGCCGGCGGTCGAGTTGATGGCCCGGGCGATCTTCTTGGCCGAGCGCGGGAACAACGTGCCGGACGTCCATTGCTCGGGTCCGTCCGCGGGGATCGGACCATGGCGGCGCAGTGGCCTGGCCTCGATGCCGATCAGTGAGACGGGCCACCCGCCCAGGTGGGCGTCCCATACGACAGCGATCTCGGCCTGCTTCATTCCGGCCCAGCGCTCGAGCGGCGCGTGATCGCGATCGACGACGGCGCGCATCACCGAGCGGATGTCGAACGGCTTCTTGCGCCCACTGTTGCCGGCTTCGGAGAACACGTCACCGACGTGGAGGAGGTCCGACCCGGGGACAGCGTGTTCGGCGCCTGTGACGTCCCGGTCCGACGGGTCGCAGGTCAGCGCGCGGCGCGGAAAGCGCTCACCTGGTGCGACGTACGCGTGGTCGTAGTAGGCCAGCAGCACGCGGCAGGCGCCGGCGAGGTCCGGCGCCCAGTACTGCGCCTGGCCGTTGGGGCCCATGATGCGCTCGTACCCGCCGATGCCGAAGTTGTCCTCCGCCGACACGCCGCCGGAGTAGTCGAGCGCCTGCTTGCCCGTCAGGACCATCGCGCTGTCCGGCGTCATGATCAGCACGCCACGCGTGTGCATGAGCATCGTCGCCTCGGCGTTCCAGTAGGGCTGGGCCCCCACGTTGATTCCCGCCACGACGACGTTGAGCTCGCCGCCGTGCTGCGTGAACTCGATGATCCGCCGCAGCACCGCGGCGATCCAGTCCATGTTCTCGGTCCCGCTGTCCATGGCGATCTTGGCGCCCGCCGACAGCGCGAACCACTCCAGCGGTACCCCGAGCCGCTGCGCGAGGTCCAGCGCAAGGATGATCCGCCGGCACTCCGGTTCGGCCAGCGAGCCCAGCGCCCGGGTTGGATCCCCGAGCAGGATGACGCGCAGCATGCCCTCCGGGTAGCGGTCGGTCACGTTGCGGATCGTGCCCACGACGACGCCGGACGGGTTGGTGGCAGGAGGCCGTTCGACGGGCACGAGGCGGCCCGCCGCGTCGAGGTCGTGCTCGACGAAGCTGCCCGGCGGCTGGCCGTCGGCCGGACGGTCGGGCGCCAGCAGCTTGACGATCTCGGCTGGGTGCAGCATTCCGCGCCGCCGCGCGGAGATGATGCGGCGGGCCCCGTCGTCCAGCGGCTGCAGCGGCTGCACGGGCGGGTCGTCGACCTCGAGCAGCACGCCGTGGCCGGTGGGTGTGAAGAACCGCAGCAGCCGGTCGCGGACGACACCGTCGGCCTCGCGCAGCCGTGCACGGATCTGCAGCATCTCGATGCCCAGTCCGGCCGTGGCCGGAGCGATGCGCGCGACGAATCTGCGGATCTCCTCGGGACTGAGCTCGATGACCGGCCACACGTGCAGCAACACCCGGTTCCAGTGCAGCCGGCGGCTCGGCGGTCGCCGCGCCTGGAAGCGGCGGACGGTCTCAAGGACCTCCACTAGGACCTGCTCGGCTTCGGGGATCGCCGTGAGGCGGCCTTCCTCGTCGCGTACGGCCGTGAGATCGCGCACCTCGGCGAGTGCGAACAGGCGCTCGTCCTTGGGGTTGGCATGCGCGACGCCGTGGAAGGCGTAGATGTCCTCGGCCGACGGAAGGCGGCGGAGCGCGAAGTTCTGCAGCCGCCAGAGCTCGAGGCGGTCGCCCATCATCGGGTGCAGGCCGCGGACCACCTCGTCCTCGGCCAGCTCGCCGTCGGGGCCGGAACGGAACGTGAACAGGTCGATCGCCGACATGCCGCGCCCGCGCGACGGCTCCGCGGCCGCGATGACGATGCGGTGCACCGCGGGCGGGAGGTCGAGGGCACGCAGCGAGGCAAGCAGGGTCGTGGCCTGCTCGTCGTGCGGTGGCGCTGGACCGTCGTGCTGCGTGTAGAGATCGAGCACCGCCAGCTCCCCCACGGGCAGGCCGGCCGCGTAACGCGCGAACGCGGTTGTGGCGGCGGACATGTCCCGCCAGGCGACGCAGGCTGCCGCAAGGTGCCGGCGCGTGCCCTCAAACTCGTAGTCGCCGATCAGGAATGCGGCGCCATCGAGCGCGATCTCCTCATAGGAGGACGGGCCACGCACGCGGTAGTAGCGCCGGGCCATGACCTCGAGCAGCACATGACGAACGGCCCCCGACGTCGCGCGCATACGTGCCGTGAGCACCGAGGCCAGCGGTCGCGGACAGGCCACGAGCGCGGCGACGTGCTCCTCCCGATCGCCGCGGTGCGGGTCGGCCAGCAGGACCGCCAGATGCTGATCCATCTGCTCGTACGCGCGGTCACGGGATTCGCTGATGAGCGGCTCGTCGAAGTAGCGAAAGCGGACCTCTCGGGCAAGATCGGCCAGCACGGGGTCGCGCCCTTCGAGCGCGGCAGCCAGCCGGTCGAGCGCGTCGCGAAAGTCGTCGCCCACGTGGCCGACCAGCTCGTCAGCGTGATCGAGGCGCCGGTCGAGGATCGCGACGATCGCCGCGCGGGTCGTCTGCGCTCGCCCTTGCGAGACGAACAACCGGTAGCAAGCCTCCTCCAGCGCCGGCGTGCGATCGAGGTCGGTGATGCCGTAATGGGCCAGCGCGCGGCGAAGCTCCTCGACGAACGACGCGGGCAACCCTTCGGCTTCGGCGTCGAGCGAGCGCAACCACGCGTGCAGGTGCTCCCGGGGACCTCGGAGTGCCTGCGGGTCGAGCTCGTCGTGGAGCGGACGTGAGAGAGCGCGCAAGTCGGCGACCATTGAAAGCAGACGGTGCTCGCCCGGCACCAGGCCAGGGTCGCAGGCAAGGTCGGCGCAGGCACCATGCAGGTCGCCGAGGATCCCGTCGACCTCGACGGTGTCCAAGTCGTATCCGAGCACCGCCCATTCCAGCCGTCGCAGGTTGTCGAGGCAGCGCTCCGAGGCCGCCGCCGGCTCGTTGCCCGCGAACTGCACCCGCGGCCCGGCCGCCGGAGGCGGCCCGTCGTCCAGGGGCTCGAGCACCAGCAACGGCTCCTGGGCGGCGACGTGCGTGTTGGCGCCGGCCAGAACCGCGCGAACGCGACCGTGGAAGGGCGCGACGAGCGAGTTCTCCATCTTCATCGCCTCGACGACTGCGACGACCTCGCCGGCCGCCACGACGTCGCCGGGCGCCACGGGAATCGAGACCACGATCGCCGGCGCGAGGTTGCGGACCAAACCGCCATCGTCGCGCGAGATACGGTGCGGGACCCCGTCGATCTCGATGAGCAGGTCAGCGCCCTGGGCCGACATCAGCGACCGGTGGGTGACGCCGCCCAGCGAGAGCCGCTGCTCGTACGCGCTCAGGCGCTGCACGCGCGCCTCGATCCGCACGCCGTCGACCTCGACGCGATAGCGGCCGGGTGCGATCTGCCCGACGATCAACCGGTACGACTGGCCCCGATGACGCAGGTTGACGGCCCGGGCCAGCCCGGCGGTGGCGAACGGCCGGCCTCGCCGGGCGAACGCGTAGAAGCGGGCCCGATCGGCTGCCGTCTCTGCTTCCGCGAGCGCGATCGCCGCCTGCACCAGCGCAACGTCGCCGTGGCGGATGGGAACAACTTCGCCGTCGAGACGCAGCCGGTCCAGCCACTCGGTGTCGACGTTGCCGCTGCGCACCTCGGGGCGGTCGAGCAGATCCAGCAGGAAGCCGTGGTTCGTCGTGCCGCCGTCGATGACCACCATCGTCTCGGACAGCGCGCGCCGCAGCCGCGCCAACGCCTCATCACGGTCCTGGCCGTGGGCGATGATCTTGGCGATCATCGAGTCGAACTCGGCCGGGATCACGTCCCCTTCCACGACGCCGGCATCCACGCGCACGCCGGGACCCGACGGGAGCCGCAGCAGGACGATCCGTCCGGGGGCGGGCGCGAAGCCCAGCGCCGGGTCCTCGGCGTTCAAGCGTGCCTCTATGGCGTGCCCGGCGGGCGCCGGTGGTTCGCCCCCGAGCCGCCCGCCGGCCGCGACATGCAACTGCAGCTTGACGAGGTCCAGGCCGGTGACCGCCTCGGTGACGGGGTGCTCGACCTGGAGTCGCGCGTTGACCTCCATGAACCAGAACCGCTGCGACGCCGGTTCGTAGAGGAACTCGACGGTGCCCGCGTTGCGGTAGCCGGCGCGCAGTGCCAGGCGCTGCGCCGCCGCCATCATCTCGCGCTCCTGAGCGGCGCTCAGGGCCGGACTGGCCGACTCCTCGATCACCTTCTGGTGACGGCGCTGGTAGGAGCAGTCGCGGAGGCCGACGGCCCAGGCGGCGCCGTGACCGTCCGCAATGATCTGGACCTCGACGTGGCGTGCCGGCGTGACGAGCTTCTCCACGAGGACCGTCGCGTCGCCAAATGCCTGCATCGCCTCGGCCCGGGCGCTCGCGAACGCCGCAGGCAGCGCCCCGGGCTCGTCGGCCCGGCGGATCCCCCGCCCGCCCCCGCCGGCCGCCGCCTTGACCATCACGGGGAAGCCGATCCGCACCGCGTGATCAAGCGCCTCCTCGGGGCTCTCGACGGGACCGCCACTCCAGGGCGCGACAGGGACGTCGGCCTCCTCGGCCAGCCGCTTGGCGGCGATCTTGTCGCCGACCAGGCGCATAACGGTCGCGTCCGGTCCGACGAACACGATCCCCAGCCGCTCGCACAGCTCGACGAACTCGGGCTGCTCGGCCACGAATCCCCATCCGACCCACGCCGCGTCGGCCCGCGCCTCGCGCAGCGCGCGCTCCAGCGCCGCGTGGTCGAGATAGCTGCGCGCGCCGCCGAGGCACACTGCCTCATCGGCGAGCCGCACGAACAGTGCCTCGCGCTCGGCGTCGGTGAACAGCGCGATGAGACGGATCGTCTCCGCCCGCTGCTCGTTCAGCTCCCGGACCGCATGGATGAGTCGCATCGCCGCCTCGCCGCGGTTGACGATGGCCAGCCGGGTAAAGGAGCGCTGCCTCACTTGTGGCCCATCGCCGTGCGGATCGGCGCCAGCGCGTCGTCGTCCAGGCCGCCAGGCAACTCGGTCGTCCGGTAGCCGTCGAGGCGCACGCGGACGCGAGCGTGCTCGTCGACAACCTCGGCGTCGACGCAGCCACCGTCGCGCGGTGTCACGACGGCCCACAGGCGTCCGGGCGCGTCGGCGCCCGCGTAGCGCACGACGCGGTCCACATGGGTCGGCAGCGCCATCCTTCCGGCCGTGCCGAGCTCCCACACGCCGGCGGTCTGGAAGCACAGCTCGATCAGGCGCGGGACGAACTCCGTCGGCGTGCTCTGCGGCTCGTGGTCGACGGGCAGCTCGCCCGCCAACCGGCCGATGACGTGACCGTTGTCGCGCCACGCCCGGTCGAGCACCTGGTAAGCGGGGCCGTGGAAGTACACCCGATACACGGCGTCGTGGCCCACGCCGTCGTCGCCGTCGGTGGGCGGTGATTCCGCCGGCGGCGCCGCGGGCGCCTCGCGGGCCATCAGAGCGCGCCCCGTGAAGTGCAAGGTCTCCTGCTCGCCTTGGCCGGGCAGCGCTCGGCGCCCGACCAGCTCGCAGTCGGCCACGAGCGTCGCGTCGCCGCCATCGCGGACCAGCGCCCGCAGCTCCAGGGTGCGCCGCTCGTCGCGGTAGAACTTGAACGGCGCCAGCAGGTCGACGTCTTCGAGCGCAACGACCGTATAGCCGGGAGCGAGGACGTGGGCGGCCTCAGCGAAGCCCTCCATGCCCATCACGCCGGGAAGCACGGGGATGCCCTCGATGCGGTGGTCGTGCAGGAATGCCTGCCGGCTGGGATCCAGCTCGGTGATGATCCGCAGCTCGCCGCCCGCCGTCATGCCGGCGATGCCACCGGTCATTGGGCCTGCGACCCCAGCGCCTGCGCGGTCGAGGTCCAGACCGCCGGTGGCATGGCGCTCCTCGAGCAGCACGCCGAGCGCGCCGGCGACGAGCACCTCGGCGCCCGGACCGGCGGCCGTCAGCTCGCGGCGGACGATCGGCACGCCGATCTCGGGCGGCAGCATGTCAATGCCGGCCATCTCCATCATCTTGGGGATGGAGCCGCGGCTGGCCATGCCGATTCCCGCCCAGGCGGTCCAGTCGATGGCCACGGCGTGGACACCCTCGCGGCGAAGGTGCGAGACGCTCTTGCACAGCAGGTCGTTGGCTGCGGAGTAGTCCGTCTGGCCGGCGTTCCCGAAGCGACCGGCGATCGAGCTGAAGACGATCGCGTGGCGCGGCTTGCTGTCGCCCAGCGCGCTGATGACGTTGAGCCAGCCCAGCGCCTTGACGTCGAAGACCAGGTCGTACTCGGCCTGCGGCTTGTCGGGCAGGAAGTGGCTGATCTCCAGGCCGGCGCAGTGGATGAGCGCGTCGATGCGCCCGCTCTTCTCCAGCGCGGCGGCGACCGCGGCGTCGACCTGCTCGGCCTTCGTGAGGTCGAGCTGGTGCCAGTGCGCTGTGCCGCCCGCTCGTTCGATCGCCTCGACGGCGTCGAGCGCTGCTCGCGCCCGCTCGATGCGGGCCAGATCGCGTTCGACGAGCTTCGGTGTCGGCCGCTCACCGTGGGCGCGCAGGCGATCGGCCAGCTCGCTCTTCAGGCCGTCGCGGTCGTGTGCGAAGCGGGCGAGGTCGGGATCGTCGCGGTCGGGCGCCGGCACGAGGTCGAGCAGGTGGAAGGTCCCGCCCGATGCGACGGCCAGGTCGGTCGTGATGGCCGACACGATCGAGCCTGCGGCGCCTGTGACCAGGAAGACGGTGTCCTTCGTCAGCTCGCGCGTCGCGTCGGTGCGCGCGGGCCGCTCGACGAGCCCGACGGCCCAGCGCAGGTCGTCGGCGTGGCCGACCTCGACGGCGCCAGGGTCGCGCAGGGTCTCTTCGATGAGGGTGGAGGCCACATCCTTGTGCCCGGCAGCGAAATCGACCGCCTTGACGAGCACGTCGGGTCGCTCGCGCGACAGAGCCTTGCTGAAGCCGGTGACCGCGCCGCCGAGCACCGAGATCGCTGCTTCGTTCCCGTAGCCGTGGCGACCGCCGAGGCGTGTGGCGCAGACGAGGAAGGGTTGCGCCTCGGCGAGCGCACGCATGGTGACGGCCAAGAGCTTGACCCGGATACGCAGCGCCTCTTCGTGGGCGCTGGGGTCCTCGTCGAGCGCCGGAAGCCAGTAGACGCCGTGGATGGGGCCGGCCGCGGCCAGGCGCTGCTCGAGCTCCTCCGCCAACGGCGCGCCCTCGATGGAGACGACCTCGACGCCTCGCTGCTCGAGCTCCGCGGTAACTGCAAGCGCGACGCCGCCGCCGTCGGGCATGACGAGGACGCGTGTGCCCTCGGTGAGGGTCACGCCGGTCTCGACGCACTGCTCCAGCGGTGGCCGCAGCACAGCGACCGGCACCCGGCGAGGAAAGCGTTCAGCGCCGGCGATGGCGGGCGGAGCCTCCTGCTCGTCCGTTGTCGGTTCGGCCGCCGGCGCCAGTTCGTCCGTTCCGGCGCGGTCGCGTGCGAACGCCACGACATGGTTGAGCGTCGGGTAGTCGCGCAGCTTCAGCGAGTCGTCACGCTCGATCCCATACGCCTCGCGGATCGCGGCGAACATCTCGGCCTGCTTGACCGTGTCGATCCCGAGATCAGCCTCCAGATCGAGATCCATGTCCAGCAGATCCTCGGGATAGCCCGTCTGCTCGGCCACGATCGCCAACACCCGCTGCTCGACCCCCTCAACCGCCGAAACGACCGGCGCCGGCGCAGCCTCCGGCTCCCGGCTCCGGTTCGGCCGCCGGCGCCAGTTCGTCCGTTCCGGCGCGGTCGCGTGCGAACGCCACGACATGGTTGAGCGTCGGGTAGTCGCGCAGCTTCAGCGAGTCGTCACGCTCGATCCCATACGCCTCGCGGATCGCGGCGAACATCTCGGCCTGCTTGACCGTGTCGATCCCGAGATCAGCCTCCAGATCGAGATCCATGTCCAGCAGATCCTCGGGATAGCCCGTCTGCTCGGCCACGATCGCCAACACCCGCTGCTCGACCCCCTCAACCGCCGAAACGACCGGCGCCGGCGCAGCCTCCGGCTCCGGCTCCGGTTCGGCCGCCGGCGCCAGTTCGTCCGTTCCGGCGCGGTCGCGTGCGAACGCCACGACATGGTTGAGCGTCGGGTAGTCGCGCAGCTTCAGCGAGTCGTCACGCTCGATCCCATACGCCTCGCGGATCGCGGCGAACATCTCGGCCTGCTTGACCGTGTCGATCCCGAGATCAGCCTCCAGATCGAGATCCATGTCCAGCAGATCCTCGGGATAGCCCGTCTGCTCGGCCACGATCGCCAACACCCGCTGCTCGACCCCCTCAACCGCCGAAACGACCGGCGCCGGCGCAGCCTCCGGCTCCGGCCGGCTCCGGCGCGCGCGGTGCGGCCGCGACCGGCTCGGTCACCATCGGCTCGGGCGCCTCGCGCTTGGGCGGCGCGCCGTCGGCGACCCGCAGGCGGCGGTGCACGACTTCGAGCTGCGGGCCCTCGCGGCCGCTCATGCGTCGCAGCCAGGCGTCCCACGCCGCGCGATCTGCAACGCGGTACGCGTACCCGAGCTGATCGGCACTGCGGTGCCGCCCGTCGGCGACGGGCGTCCAGCGCAACAGGAGCATGGCGATCTGCGAGCCGAACCCCGCGGCCAGGCGCAGCGCGTAGCGCACCGGATAGGCGCCGCCACCCGACAGGTTGAGCTGGCCGAGGTCCGGGTCGACATCGCGGAAATTCGGGACCGGAGGGATGACGCCGGTCTCCAGCGCCTTGACCGCCGCCACGTCCTCCAGACCCACGCCCATCGGGTGCCCGGTGAAACCCTTGGTGTTGGCGATCACGATGCGATCGGCGTGCTCGCCGAACACCTCGCGCAGCGCGTGGATCTCAGCCGCCGCGCTGCCGCCGCGCGCCGGCGTGTAGGTCTCGTGCGAGACGAACATGAGCTCGCGCGCCATCTCCTCGCGGCTGACGCCGCGCGCCTCGGCCTGTGTGACGAGCTGCTCCATGACGCCGCTGATGTGCTCGACGTCCAGCCGCGTCCCGTGGAAGGCAGAGTTCGCGGTGACCGAGCCGAGCACCTCGCAGATCGGGGTCAGGCCGCGCTCGCGCGCGGCGCCGGCGCACTCCACGACGAGGGCGGCGGCACCCATCCCGAGGATCATCCCGTGCCGGCGCTGGTCGAACGGCAGCGCCGCCTCCTCGACGTCTTCGTCGGTGGCCGCCGCACCCGAGGCCAGGAAACCGGCGCCCAGCCAGCGCAGCAGCGTGTCCGAGGTCGCGTCGTCCGCGGCGACGACCACGACGCGCCGGCAGCGACCCGCGCGAATCCAATCCTCGGCCAGCGCGACGGCCTGCGTCGTGCTCGCACATGCGGAGTTGATCTGGGTGTTGGGCCCGCGCGCGCCGATCAGCTCGGCCAACTGCGAGTGGCCCATCGACAGCACGCGGAACAGGAAGCGCCGGTCGAACATGTAGGGCTCGGTCTCGAGCGGTGGGAGAGGTCGTGGATGCGCCGGTCAACCTCGGCCGCCCGCCGGGTCGTGCGTCATGGCGGCATCCGCGCGTGCAGCGACTCCAGCGCGCGAGACGCTCGCGGCGCATCCGGTCCAGTGAAGTAGCGCTCGACCTCGTCGAATCTCGTCCAGCCCGGGGAAGGCCGAGGCGAAGACGATGCCGATGTCGTCGCGCAACTCTTCGGGCAGCGCCCCAGCGGTCGGGCAGCTGCGTCCCCGTGCTGGTCGTCTTGTAGTGCTGGACGAGCGGGATACCCGCGTCGCGCAGCGCATCGATGCCCGCGGCGATCGCCAGCTGCGTGTTGCGGCCCAGGGCGGCGAGGCGCTCGCGGTCGACGCCGAACTCCTCCACCAGGTCGAACGCGCCGGCGCGGGCAGCGAGCTTGATGACCTCGTCGAGCCCGTCGATCGTCTCGAACGCGGCGCTCGCCGTCCTCGCCCTTGACCAGGCGCTCGACGTGCTTGTCGAGCATCGCGCGACGCAGCCGGCCCGGGATCACGTCGATGAACTGCCGCCCGTCGAGCAGACGGCCGACGTTGGCGTCGTCGAAGAGCCGCTCTGCGCCCGGGAGCCCGAGCGCGGCGCCGGTGATGACGACCGGTTCGGTGGGCGCGCCGCCCTCATCGCTCGGTACACGCATCAGCCGGCGCCCACGCTCGAGGAACTCATCGACAGGCGCGCCAGTTCGTCGCCCTGCGCTCTTGACGGGCTTCTGCGAGGCCGTCGCGGCTGGCGGTGGCGCCGGCCGTAGCTCGGCGCCTTGACGCTCGTGGATGTGGCGCCCGCACCCAGACCGGCGGCCTACAGGCCGCAGAGCGCCTGGTTGAAGGACTGATGTCTCGCCGAGCTTGGGGTGGTTGGTGGAGAGGCGAGCACGCGTCGTCGCCGAGCACGTCGTCGGCGAAGCCCTGCAGTGCCTTCTTGGGGCCGACCTCGACGAAGACGCGCGCGCCCTGCGTCGTAGAGCGTGCGTAGGCCCTTGACGAACTGCACCGGAGCGGCGACCTGGCGGCCAGGATGTCGAGCATCCGCTCTCGACGCCCTCGCCGGTCGGGTAGAGCTCGCCGTCGACGTTGGACACGATCGGGAGCTGCGGCGGCCGCAGGTCGAGCCGCGCCAGCATCGCGCGCAGCGGTCGCTGACCGGGGCCACGATCGACGGTGTGGAACGCGTGGCTGACCGGCAGCCGGCTGGCGCTGATGGCCGCGCGCGGCGAGCGCCGCGACCGCCAGCTCGACCGCGTCGGTGGCGCCGCCCATGACGGCCTGGCTGGGTGCTGTTGATGTTGGCGATGACGACGTAGCCGTCGGTCGCCGCGACGATGTGCTCGATCTCGTCGAGCGGCGCCGAACACGGCAGCCATCGCGCCGTTGTCCTCGATCGCCAGGCTCGCCATCTCGCGCCCACGGGCGCTCGACCGCCTCCAGCGCCGCGTCGAACGACAGCGCGCCGGCGGCGACCAGCGCGCCGTACTCGCCGAGGCTGTGGCCCATCACCATGTCGGGCCGATACGCCATACGCGGCGAGCAGCCGGGTCAGCGCGAGGTCGGCGGTCAGCACCGCCGGCTGCGTGATCTCGGTCTGCATGCAGCTGCTGCTCGGCCGCGCGCGATGCGCCTCGGTCGGCGGCGTCGGCGAAGATGTAGTCGGTCAGCGGCCGGCCCGAGCAGCGGCGTCATGACGCGGTCGGCCTCGTCGAACATCGCGGCGACGACGGCTCGCGCGCGCGCAGGTCGGCGCAGCATGTTGACGTACTGCGAGCCCTGGCCGGTGTACAGGAACGCGACCTTGGCCGCGGCGCCGCTGCCGCGGAAGATACCCTGCGCGCGCAGCGCCTGCCACAGCGGCCGGGTTGCCGGCCGCGCAGCGCCTGTGAGCGCCGCTCGGCCTTGGCCGCCAGGTCCGGCGGCGTCGCGCGTAGTCGATGGCGAGCCGCTCGGGCGCTCGGCCAGCGGCGGCGGTCCGGCGCGGCCGGCGCCGGCGCGTGGCCGGCCCGCGCGCGGCGCCGCAGCCGGTCGAGCTGCGCGGCGACGTCGGCCTCGTCGCGCCCGCCCGCGACCGCGGCGCCCGCGCAGCGGCGCCTTCGGCGCGAGCGGCCGTCCGAGGCCTGGTCCACGTGATGGCTGGGCGCGGCCGTCGGGCGGCGACGAGCGCGCTTGCCTCGTGGCGCGGTACCGCCCGGCACGTGCTCCTCCAGCACGACGTGGAAGTTGGTGCCGCCGAAGCCGAAGGCGCTGACGCCCGGCGCGCGCGTACGCCGTCGCGCGGCGCCGGCCACTCGCGCAGCTCGGTGTTGACCGCGAACGGGGTCGCGGCCAAGTCGATGTTCGGGTTCGGGCGGTCGAAGTTAGGCTCGGCGGCAGCACCTTGTCGTGCAGCGCGAGCACCGTCTTGAGCATGCCCGGCGGCGCCGGCCGCCGCCTTGAGGTGGCCGATGTTGGACTTGACCGAGCCGAGCGCGATCGAGCCCGGCGCGGCGCCGCGCCGCCGAAGACCTCGGTCAGGCTCTCGACCTCGACGACGTCGCCGACGCGGGTCGACGTGCCGTGAGCCTCGACGAGCGTGCACTGCGCCGGGCGACAGCCCGGCGTTGTCCCAGGCGCGCTCGACGGCCAGCCGCTGGCCGACGGGTTGGGCGCGGTGATGCCCTTGCCCTTGCCGTCGCTGGAGCCGCCGATGCCGCGGACGACCGCGTAGATGCGGTCGCCGTCGCGCTCGGCGTCGGCCAGGCGCTTGAGCACGAAAGCGCCGGCGCCCTCGCCCATGACGAAGCCGTCGGCGCCGTCGGCGAACGGGCGCGTGCCGGTGGCCGACAGCGCGCCGATCTTGCAGAACTTGACGAACGTGGCGGCGCCCATGTTGCGGTCGACGCCGCCGGTGATGACGGCGTCGAAGTCGCTGCGCCTGCAGCCCGTCGACGGCGGCGTCGATCGCGGCCATGGCCGAGGCGCACGCGGCGTCGACGGTGAAGTTCGGGCCGCGGAGGTTGAACAGGTTGGCGACCCGGCCGGCGATGCAGTTGGCCAGCTCGCCCGGCATCGTGTCCTCGGTGATCGACGGCGAAGCCGGCATGAATGATGCGCGTGCAGCTCGCTCGCGATCGCGCGCGCGCACCTCGGCCGGCAGCGCCGCGAAGCTGCCGGCGCGGCTCCAGCTCGCGCGCGAGCTCGGGGAACGTGATGCGCAGCGCGGTCTGGTAGTGTTGCTCCCCGCCGAAGCGCGTTGCCCAGGATCACGGCGGTGCGGTCGAGATCCAGCGGGCGCTGCGGCCAGCCGGCATCGAGCCAGCGCCGTTCGCGTGCAGGCGACCGCCCATTTCTGGCCGTCGTCCATCGCGTCGCTGACCTTGGGCGGCATCGGCAGCCTCCAGCCCAGCGGGTCCCAGTCCCAAGTCGCGCACCCAGCCGCCGATCTTGCGAGTAGGTCTTCTCCGGCGCCTGCGGGTCGGGGTCGTAGTAGAGCGTCGGGTCCCAGCGCTGCGGGCGGCACGTCGGTGATGCTGTAGCGGCTGTCGCGTGATGTTGCGCCAGAACGGCGGCGGCGTCCGGCGCGTCCGGCAGGATCGCGCCGACGCCGACGACCGCGACGGCTCGCGCTCGGCGTTCATGACAGTGTCTCCACGTTCGGCGGTCGCTGCGCGGCCGTAAAGCGCGTCGGCGACGTGGTCGAGGTCGGCCAGCAGGCCGGCCTGGGCGGCATGGACTGCGATCGGGCGGCAGCCGGCGCGGCGAGCGGCGTCACCCGCCGGTCGCGCGCCGGCTATCCAGCGCAGGCCCTCGGTCGGCGACCGTCAGGGCCGCGTCCCGAGCATGACGCGGCTGACGGCGGCCAGCGCCGCGCGGTCGAAGCGCGCGGTCGGCCTTCTCTCAGCGTCGCCGTCGGCCGCGCGCGGCGCGCGGCGCGCGAGCGCTGCCGGCGCCCTCGGCCTAGGCGATCAGCTCGCCCAGGCGCAGCAGGACGTGCTGGTTGCGGGTCAGCCGGGCGACGCGGCACGCCTCGAGCAGCCGGCCAGGCGCGTCGAGCGCCAGCGCCGCGACGTCCGCGCCGACCGTCGGGCCGAGCGCCTCGAGCTCGCGCGGCCGCGTCGCGGTAGTGCTCGCCCGCGCGTCTTGAGGTGCTGCTGCCAGCGGTCGCGCGCGATCGTCATCTCCATGATCTCCGAGGTGCCCTCGTAGATCGTGGTGATGCGGACGTCGCGCTTGATCTTCTCGACCATGTAGTCGTGCGTGTAGCCGTAGCCGCCGAGCGCCTGGATGGCGGCGTCGGCGGCGGCGTTGCCGGCCTCGGTGGCCAGGTACTTGGCGATCGCGCCCTCGGTGTTGCAGCGCGCCCTTCGCCGGCGTCGATGCGGGTCGCGGTCTCCTCGATGACGGCGCGCGCGGCTTCGAGGCGGACGGCGTGCGGCACGATCAGCTTGTGGGTGTAGCCCTGCTTCTCCGACAGCGGGCGCGCCGCCCTGGATGCGCTCCGTGGAGTACGGGATCGCCCGGTCGAGGGCAGCCCAGCCGGCGCCGAGCCCGAAGGCGGCGACCATGAGCCGGGTGTAGCCGAAGACCTGCTGGGCCTGGACGAGGCCCTGGCCCTCGACGCCGCCGACCAGCCGGTCGGCCGGCACGCGCACGTCGTCGAGGAACAGCGCCGCAGTGTTGCTCAGCCGGATGCCGTGCTTGTTCTCGGGGTCGCCGTGGTGAAGCCGGCGCGTCGCGTGTCGACGACGAACCAGGTCGGTCCGCCCGGCGCGAGCGCGAGGACAGTGTCCACGTCGGCCACGCCGCCGTTCAGATCCACTGCTTGCGCCCGTTGATGCCGTATGCGATGACCTCGCCGTTCTCGACGACGGGCTGGCCGTGGTCTTGAGCGCGCCGAGGTCGCTGCCCGCCTCGGGCTCGGTGGCGCCGTAGGCGAACAGGACGCCCTCCTCGGCGATGCGGCCCAGCCAGCAGCCCCGCTGCTCCGGCGTGCCGCCGACGAGGATCGGGTCGCTGCCCAGGAACGTGGCGAGCACCGAGGTCGCGATCCCCACATCGATCGCGGCCATGCGCTCGCACACCCGGTAGACGTCGAAGCGCCGACCCGCCCATGCCGCCGTACTCCTCGGGGACGAACACGAGCTGGACTCCAGCTCCTCGCCGCACATGCGGCGCACGAGCGCCTCGGGGAACTCGTCGCGGTCGTCGAGCTCGATGAGCAGCTTGTCGGGCAGCTCGCGCTGCGCGAACTCCGCGATCGATTCGATCGTGAACTCCAGGCTCTCTCTATCAAGCCCGCTGACCACGGCCATCGGTGTCACGGCGATCGACCTCTCCTCTGGGGGCACCGGACACGGTCGCAAGGCGCGGGCGCGGCGTCATCGGTCACCTACCGCGGCGCGGGTGCGGGGAAGTACGGTTCACGCCGTGCCGGCGGTGCGCGCCCCGTTTCGGGCGGCGCTCACACGGTTCTGGCGGTGGGCCTCGATGAAGCGTCCGTTGGTCAGGGCCGCGCAGATGGCAAGCTCGCCGCCAACGAGAGTCGCCGCCACGATCTCGGCGAACTTCCGCGCCGTGCCGTCGCCGTCACAGCCGAGCAGGGCCAGGCATTCCCGCTGTGTCGGCAGCTGCGTGCCACCGCCGACCGTCGCGACCACGAGGTTGGGCAACCGCGCGGCGACGTAGAGGTCGCCGTCGTTGACCGCCTCGAAGTCCATGAATCCGATGCTCGCGTTGACGATCTGCGCGACGTCCTGCCCGCAGGCGATGTAGATCGCCGCCAGACCGTTCGCGAAATGCGCGTTCGCACCCAGCGCCCCCGCCTGCATGGTGCCGAGCCGACCCGCGGCGACGAACTGGAGCAGATCATCGGTCGAGACCCCGAGGTGCGTCTCGACGACACGGGCCGGCATCGTCAGGTCGACCGCCACCTCCTTGCCATAGGGGCGGAACAGGTTGATGGCGGCGGGCTTCTTGTCGCTCGAGTAGTTGCACCTGAGGTAATAGCGCTCACACACCGTCGCTCCGGTCACGTGCCGGCAGATGCGGTCGACGGCGAGGTTGACCATGTTCATCCCCATCGCGTCGCCGGTGCTGAAGACGAGACGGGCAAAGACGCGCCGGCCGAAGACGTGCGCGCGAACCTCGAGGAGACGACCGTGAGCGGTGGTCTCGGCCGCCACGGCCTGCAGCTGCGGCAGATGATCCTCCAGCCACTGTGCGAGATGGAGCGCGTCACGCGTCGAGGCAGTGACGAAGCATGGAGTGACGTCAAGGGCGTCGGCCAGGACATAGGTGTTCGCGCCACCCGCCTCCGTGATCGCCCGCATGCCGTACTGGTAGGTCGTGACGAGCGTCCCCTCCGTGGTCGCAAACGGGACGAAGAACAGGCCATCGGCATGCTGTCCATTGACGCGGACCGGTCCCCCGATGCCGAGCGGAACCTGCGTGGCCCCCACGAGGTTCTCGATGTTCCCGCGAGTCTCCTCCGGCGCGAAACGGGTCTCTGCCACGGCATCAAGGGAGTGACCTGTGTTGTGGCCAAGCCAGGCGCGCCGCATCGCCGGATTCGCGCCCAAGATCTGGCGCCCGCCGCTCTCCGGTTTTGAGATATCGCCCGGGGACATACCACTCCCTCAGCAACGAGACCACGACGAGCGTCGGCGCACAAACGTAGAAGGATGCGCAGGCCCGCGGGTTTCCCGCAGGACCCGGTGCGCGGCTGGCAGCGGACGGCTCGCCCGGCCACGTGGTCACCAGGGTCCGTAGGCACTGCTGTTGGCCCGCCGCATCACGCTGACGTAGCCCGCGCGCTCGTGCGCCGCCTCGTCGGTGCCGGGAGCCACCGCGAGCAGGCCGCGCAGCTCGTCGACCGCCGCGAAGCCCTTGCGCGCCATCCACTCCGAAAGGCCATCGAGCAGGACCGTCGCGTGCTCGGGACCGTGTCGCAGCAGCGCCGACGTGGTCATGACGACGTCCGCGCCCGCCAGGAGGTACCTGGCCACGTCGGCGGACTCCTCGACGCCGGTGGTCGCCGCGAGCGCGGCCTGCACCCGTCCGCGCAGGAGCGCGATCCACGTGCGCGCCAGCCGGCCTTCCGCCGGGCTGGAGAGGTTCACCGCGGGCACGACGGAGAGGGTGTCGGGATCGATGTCGGGCTGCAGGAACCGGTTGAAGAGCACGAGTCCGTCCGCGCCCGCCTCGTCGAGTCGCAGCGCGATCTCGCCGGTCGAACTGAAGTGCGGTCCGAGCTTGACGGCGACCGGCACCGTGACCGCGTCCTTGACCCGCGTCAGCACGTCGATGTGGCGCTGCTCGACGTCGCGGCCGCTGATGTGCGGATCGCCGGGGAGGTAGTAGATGTTCAGCTCGATCGCGGCGGCACCGGCATCCTGCATCGACCGGGCATATTCGGCCCAGCCGCCGGGCGTGATGCCATTGAGGCTGGCGATGACGGGAACGTCAACTGCGGCTGCAGCGCGCTCGAGCAGGCTCAGGTAGCGGCGCGGACCCGGCTCCTCGTCGGCCGCGGCGGGAAAGTACGACAGCGACTCGGCGAAGCTCTCAGTGCCGGCATCGGCCAGCTGCGCGTTCAGCGCCGCCTCGCGCCGCAGCTGCTCCTCGAAGAGCGAGAAGAGCACGACGGCGCCGACGCCGGCGTCGGCGAGTCGGCGGACGCCGTCCACCGTCCGGGACAGCGGCGACGCCGACGCGACGAGCGGGTTGCGCAGGGCAAGGCCCATGTACGTGGTCGCGAGCTCCATCAGCGGCTCCTTGCGAGCGTCCGCTGGGAAGTGCTGTGCGCCGCGCGTCGCCATCTCCTCGTAGTCCGCCCAGCGCTGGGCGACGGCCTCCTCGGCCAGGCCGTGCAACCGCTCGGCCTCGGCCGGGTCGGTGTTCGTGAGCGTGCGGTAGCGCAGCTCGCGGTTGGTGTAGTCGGCCAGCGCGATACGCGGCCGCGGCGAGTCGAGAAGGAACGGGTTGCCGCCGGCTGCGCGCGCCATCGGGTCGTAGCGGACGAGCGGCCAGTGCCCGCTGGCCACGGCGCGGTACTGCTGGTCGAGCCCGTTGCGCATCTCGATGCCGTGCGCGATGCAATGGCTGTAGGCGATCACCAGCGACGGTCCCTCGTAGGCCTCCGCCTCGCGGAACGCGACGAGCGTCTGCTGCGGGTCGGCACCCATGGCGACGCGGGCGACGTACACGCTGCCGTAGGCGATCGCCTGCAGCGCGAGGTCCTTCTTGGCGACGGTCTTGCCGGCGGACGGCGAACTTCGCGACGGCGCCGAGCGGAGTCGCCTTGGAGCATCTGCCCGCCAGTGTTGGAGTAGACCTCGGTGTCGAGCACCAGCACGTTCACGTTGCGCCCGCTGGCCAGGACGTGATCGAGCCCGCCGGATCCGATGTCGTAGGCCCAGCCGTCGCCGCCGACGATCCACACGCTGCGCCGGACCAGGTGATCCACCACGCTGAGCAGGTCGGTGACCGCAGTGCCGTCGAGCCCGTCGAGCCGGCGCTTGCAGCTCGCCCACACGCTCGCGCTGCGCGCGCGAGCTCCGACTCCCGCAGCTGCGGCGCGTCGAGGATGGCGTCACCAGCTCGGCGCCGATGGCGTCGCGCAACTCGGCTCAGCCGCCGGCGGGCCAACTCGGTGTGCAGGTCGGCGGCGAGCCGGAAGCCCAGCCCGAACTCGGCGTTGTCCTCGAACAGCGAGTTCGACCAGGCAGGGCCGCGTCCGTCGGCGTCGATCGTCCACGGCGTGGTGGGCAGGTTCCCGCCGTAGATCGACGAGCACCCGGTCGCGTTGGCGATCATCAGCCGGTCGCCGAACAGCTGCGAGAGCAGCTTGAGGTAGGGCGTCTCGCCGCAGCCCGCGCAGGCGCCGGAGAACTCGAACAGCGGCTCCAGGAACTGCGTGCCGCGCACCGTGCCGAAGTCCACCCGGGAGCGGTCGCCCAGCGGGCAGCGTCTCGAAGAACGCGATGCTGTCGCGCGCGGCCGCCACCAACGGCTCGCGCGGCGCGAGGTTGATCGCCTTGCGGACCGGGTCGCCCGGCGCCACGGCCGGGCAGGCCTCGACGCACAGCCCGCATCCGGTGCAGTCCTCGACGTAGACCTGCAGCGTGTAGCGGCTGTCCGGGAGCCCGGGGGCCTCCAGCGGAGCCGACCGGAACCCCTCCGGTGCGCCCTCCAGCCGGGACGGGTCGTAGTACCTGGAGCGGATCACGCTGTGCGGGCAGACGAAGCTGCAGTTGCCGCACTGGATGCACAGCTCCGGATCCCAGACGCGCGACCAGCTCGGAGATGTTGCGCTTCTCGTACGCCGTGGTGCCGCTCGGGTAGGTGCCGTCCACCGGCAGCGCGCTGACCGGCAGCTCGTCGCCGCGGCCGGCCATCATCTCCGCGGTGACGGTGCGGACGAACTCCGGCGCGTGCGCGGGCACGATCGGCGGCAGCTCGCGCGTGGCGGTCACCCGGTCGGGCACGTCGATCCGGTGCAGCCCCTCGAGCGTCCGGTCGACCGCCGCCTGGTTGCGTTCGACGACCTCGGCGCCGCGCCGGCCGTAGGTCTTGGTGATCGCCTCCTTGATCCGGGCGATCGCCTCCTCGCGCGGCAGCACGCCGGAGATGGCGAAGAAGCAGGTCTGCAGGACGATGTTGATCCGCCCGGCGAGACCGACCTCGCGGGCGATCCGGCCGGCGTCGATCGCGTAGACGTCGATGCGCTTGGCGAGGATCTGCTCCTGGACGGGCCGCGGCAGCGCGTCCCAGACCTCGTCCGGCGCGTGCCGGCAGTTGAGCAGCAGCGTCGCGCCGGGCGCCGCCCGGCCGAGCACGTCGACCTGCTCGAGCAGCCCGAAGTGGTGGCAGCCGACGAAGCTCGCGTGCTGCACGAGGTAGGGCGCCCGGATCGGCTGCGGCCCGAAGCGCAGGTGCGACACGGTCTGCGAGCCCGACTTCTTCGAGTCGTAGACGAAGTAGCCCTGGGCGTGCAGGTGCTCCTCGGACCCGAGGATCTTGATCGTGTTCTTGTTCGCGCCGACCGTCCCGTCCGCCCCCAGGCCGAAGAAGACCGCGCGGACCGTGTCGGGCGGCTCGATGTCCAGCGACGGGTCGTAGGGCAGGCTCGTCCCGGAGACGTCGTCGTCGATGCCGATCGTGAACCGGCGCCGCGGCCGCTCGCGCGCGAGCTCGTCGAACACGCCGGCGACCATGCCCGGGCGTGAACTCCTTCGACGACAGGCCGTAGCGGCCGCCGATCACCCGCGGCATGACCTCCCGCTCGCCGTCCGCGTGCGCCTCGGTCAGCGCGGCCGACGACATCGAGGAACAGCGGCTCGCCGATCGAGCCGGGCTCCTTGGTGCGGTCCAGTACCGCGATCCGGCGAACGCTCGCGGGCAGCGCGTCGACCAGCGCCTGGGCCGGGAACGGACGGTAGAGGCGCACCTGCACCACGCCGACCCGCTCGCCTCGCGCGGTGAGGGCGGCCACGGTCTCCCTGACGGTCTCCGCGCCCGAGCCCATCACCACCAGCACACGCTCGGCGTCCGGGTGCCCGGCGTAATTCGACGATGCTCAGACGCCGTCCGGTGCGCTCGCCGAGGCGTGCCATCGCGTCCTCGACCACCCCCGGCATGCGGGCGTAGAACGGGTTCACCGTCTCGCGCGCCTGGAAGTAGACGTCCGGGTTCTGCGCCGTGCCCCGGATGAACGGCCGCTCGGGAGACAGCGCACGCGCGCGATGCGCACGCACCTGCTCCTCCGGCACCAGCGCGCGCAGGTCGTCGTCAGAGAGCAGCTCGATCGTGTTCAGCTCGTGCGACGTGCGGAACCCGTCGAAGAAGTGCACGAACGGTACCCGCGTCGCGAGCGTGGCGGCCTGCGCGACCAGCGCCAGGTCGTGCGCCTCCTGAACCGACGCCGAGGCGAGCAGCGCGAAGCCCGTCTGCCGGACGGCCATCACGTCGGAGTGGTCGCCGAAGATGGACAGCCCCTGCGCCGCGAGCGAGCGGGCGGCCACGTGCATCACCGCAGGGGTCAGCTCGCCGGCGATCTTGTACATGTTCGGGATCATCAGCAGCAGGCCCTGAGAGGCGGTGAACGTCGTGGAGAGCGCCCCGCCCTGCAGCGCACCGTGGAGCGCGCCGGCCGCCCCGCCCTCGCTCTGCATCTCCACGACGGCGGGCACCGTGCCCCACACGTTGGGCTTCCGCTGGCTCGCCCATTCGTCGGCCAGCTCGGCCATCGGCGACGACGGTGTGATCGGGTAGATGCAGCAGACCTCGTTGAGCCGGTAGGCGACCGACGCTGCTGCCTCGTTGCCGTCGATCGTCGCGCGCATCAGCCCGACTCGGGGAACATCTCGATCGAGTGCACCGGGCACTGCTCGTAGCACGCCCCGCAGCCGGTGCAGCGGTCATAGTCGAACCGGTAGCGGTGCCCGACGCCCAGCTTGATCACCGCGTCCTCCGGGCATGCGCCCAGGCAGCCGTCGCACTCGCAGCAGTTGCCGCACGACAGGCACCGGCCCGCCTCGTAGGTCGCCTCCGCTCTCGGACAGCCCGCCGACGACCTCGCCGAATCCCGCGACCCGCTCCTCGGGCGCGAGCTCGGGTTGCTGTCGGCGGGCGGCATCGCCGAAGAACCACAGGTTCAGCAGGTCGAACGTCGCCAGCGGGTGCTTCGGGCGCTGTCCGCCGCGGTGCCACGCAGCCACGCGTCGATGTGGCGGGCGGCCTTCTTGCCGTGCCCGACGCCGACCGTGACGGTGCGCTCGCTCGGCACCATGTCCCCACCCGCGAACACGCCGGGGCACCCGGTCATGAGCGACGCCGACACGTTCACGGTGCCGTCGCGCTCGAACTCCACTCCCGGGCACCGCGCGCAGGAAGGCGGTGTCGGTCTCCTGTCCGAGCGCCAGGATCACGGTGTCCGCGGCGAGCGTCTCGAACCGGCCGGTCGGCTGCGGGTAGCCGGACTCGTCGAGCTCCATCAGCTCCACCTGCAGTTCCGGGCCGTCGAAAGCCGTGATCGTGCGCAGCCAGTTGATCCGCACACCCTCGCGCTCGGCGTCCTCGGCCTCCTCGGCATGGGCGGGCATCTGGTCACGCGTGCGCCGGTACACGATGAGCGCCTCGTCCGCGCCGAGCCGGCGGGCCACCCGGGCTGCGTCCATGGCGGTGTTGCCGCCGCCATAGACCGCGACGCGGCGCCCGATCACGGGCCGCTCGCCGGAGGCGACGCTGCGCAGGAACGACACGGCGTCCACGATCGGTCCGGCATCCCTGGCCGGGATCTCCACGCGCTTGGACAAATGGGCGCCGACTGCGACGAAGACGGCATCGAAGCCGCCTTCCAACCGCTCGGCGGCGAGGTCCTCGACGCGGTGGTCGCGGGTCATCCGCACGCCCAGCGCGGCGATCCGGTCCAACTCGCCGGCCAGCACGTCGCGCGGCATCCGGTAGGCCGGGATGCCGTAGCGCATCATCCCGCCGGGCTCGACGCCCGCGTCCCGGATCTCGACCTCGTGGCCGAGCCGGGCCAGGTGGTAGGCGGCCGACAGCCCGCTCGGCCCCGACCCGATCACGAGCACTCGCTTGCCGCTGCGGATCGGCGAACGATCGAACGCCCATCCGCGCTCCAGCGCGAGGTCGCCGAGGAACCGCTCGATCGAGTGGATCGAGACCGCACTGTCGAGGTTGGCGCGGTTGCAGACGCTCTCGCACGGGTGGTAACAGACCCGCCCGTGAATCGCCGGGAACGGATTGTCGGCCACCAGCTCACGCCACGCCTGCTCGTGGCGACCCGCCTGCGTGTGTGCGAGCCAGGCCTGGATGTTCTCCCCGGCCGGGCAGCCGGCATTGCACGGAGGCAACAGGTCGACGTAGACGGGGCGACGCTCCCGGACCGGTCCCGCGCGCGCGTGCCCGTGCACCAGGTCGGGCAACGGCGTCACGTCCGGCCGCGGGCCGGTCATACCACCAGCACCTACCAACCGGCGCGTCGCCGCCGTCGCGCAGCCATCGCGGTCAGGCTACGCGCTTTGGAAACCGTGCGCGTTGCACTTCGGACGGGAAGCGCTACATCTGGAGACTCTTGTAGCGCCGCGGCGAGTCGCTGAAGCAGGAGCACGGGCTTGCGCGTGAGCGATACGCGGCCTCCGGGTCGCCAGCGTGACCCGGCGCTGGAGCGGCGATATCACGTTGCCCGATTCCAGCGGCCACGGCCGACTGACGAGAAGCATTCACGTCTGTAGCACCGACTCCGCCGGCCGTCTCGCTGAGTTATTGGATCCGCGTGTCGATGTACGCGATATTCCAAGACGTCGCCTTCGTGGTCGGGAAGATGCTCGTAACCCGTAGGGCAACGGGAGAGATCTCCTTCCGGTGCGCCCAAGGTACGCGTAAAGGCGACGGCCGTGACACGGGACGACGCGGGCAACTCGACGACCAAGAAGCGAACGTTGACCCTCGGGCGCTGAGCGGCGGAGCGGACGAGCCGGGGTCAAGGTCGCGGCGGCGCACCAGCATCCCGGCTCCATGCTGGTTTGCCACCGGATTCGTCGGAGGTGATCGCCGAACCGATCAGCAGGAGGTGGACCTCGTCCTCGGCGACCGGCCGGTGCTCTACCCCATTCGGGACGACGAGCATGTCTCCGGCATCGAGCGTGACGTCGCCCGTCCTCAGCTGCACGACGAGCGTGCCGCTGAGGACGACGAACGTCTCGTCTTGATCGCCGTGTGAGTGCCAGTCGGTTTCGCCGATGCCCTTGGCCACTTTGAGCAGCTGGCCATTGGCCTGGCCGACGACTTGTTGGGACCAGAACTCGGCCAGCGCGCCGGCAACGTCATCGAGGGGGATCTTCTGAGGCGTTGCCATTTGAGAGGAGGCCAGTTCCCTTGCCGATCTACTGCCGTGCCATCGCGACGCGGAGTCGTTCCTCCGGCGTGATCAGGTGGTCGGCGTCCTCGGCGTCCTCGCCCAGGTCGATCTGCACCCAGTTGACCGTGCCGGTGAAGACGCTGCTCGCGCCTGCGTAATCGTCGCTGACCGGGGACGCGGAGTCCTGTCCGACGTCGGCGGTCTCGTCCGCGGAGAAGACCAGCGGCACGGTTGCCTCGACGCGGCCTTCGCCGGTCTTGTCGCCATCGATGTAGAGCGTGACGTTGCCGCCCTTGGCGAGGCCGCCGCCGTCGTAGTCGAACTCCATACGCACCTGGTGCGTTCCGGGCGGGATCGCAGCGCCGCCGTCGATCTTGAATCGCTGCAGGCCGAGCATGTTGTAGCAGTACGTCGGCCGGCCATCCTTCGCGTACAGGCTCCAGCCGGCGAAGGCCCCGCCCTGGGCGATGATCACGCCATCCACGCCCGCCTCGGGCACCACGACCTCGGCCGTCACCGCATGGGACCGGTTCTTGATGTTGACGACGCTGTTCTCGCTGAGGCGGCCCATGCCGCCGAAGAGCAGCTGCGAGTTTCCCTTCACGAGCTCCGGACGGCCGACGAGCTCGGCGTCGAAGCGCTCGATGCGACGGTCGTCGAGCGGGAGCACGTTGTACTTGCGTGCCTCCTGGAGCCACAGCTGCTGCAGCTCGGCCAACTTCTCCGGCTGCTCGGCAGCGAGGTCGCGCGACTGGCTCCAGTCGGTGCTCGTGTCGTACAGCTCCCAGACGTCCTCGTCGATCGCCGGCAGCTCGGGGCCAGTCACCCACGGCGTCGAGTGGCGGGTCACGGCAGTCCAGCCGTGGTGGTAGATGCCGCGGTTGCAGAACATCTCGAAGTACTGCGTCTCGCGGCGGTCGGCCTCGGTGGCGCCGTCGAACGAGTAGGCCATGCTGACGCCCTCGATCGGCTTCTGGACGACGCCGTTGACGGACGTCGGCTGGGGCAGCCCGGCGGCTTCGAGCACGGTGGGAGCAACGTCGATCACGTGGTGGAACTGCGAGCGAATCTCGCCGCGCGCGGCGATACCCCGCGGCCAGTGCACGATCGTGCCGTTGCGCGTTCCGCCCCAGTGCGACGCCACCTGCTTGGTCCACTGGTAGGGCGTGTCCATCGCGTGCGCCCAGCCGACCGCGAAGTGGTTGTACGCCTTCGGCGTTCCGAAGTCGCCGATGCGCGCGGCCATGAACTCGGGCGTCTCGAGCGCCGCGGCACCGTTGAAGATGAAGGTCTCGTTGAAGCTGCCGTTCACCGTGCCCTCGGCGCTGGCCCCGTTGTCGCCGATGATGTAGTAGACGAGCGTGTCCTCCAGCACGCCGAGGTCCTCGAGCGCGTCCACGAGCCGTCCGATGTGGTGGTCGGTGTGCTCGAGGAAGCCGGCGTAGACCTCCATCTGGCGGGCGAGCACCGGCTTGAGCTCATCGGGCATGTCGTCCCAGGCGGGAATCTCGTCGTGGCGCGCCGTCAGCTCCGTGTCCTGGGGAACGACCCCGAGCTCCTTCTGGCGTGTCAGGATCTCCTCGCGCAACGCGTCCCAGCCCTGGTCGAAGCGTCCCTTGTACTTGTCCGACCACTCGATCGGGACGTGGTGCGGGGCATGCGTCGCGCCCGGGGCGAAGTACATGAAGAACGGCTTGTCCGGCATGAGCGACTTCTGCTGGCGCGCCCACTTGATCGCCTTGTCGGTCATGTCCTCGGTGAAGTGGTAGCCCTCCTCCGGCGTGGTCTCCGGCTCCACCGGGGTGGTGCCTTCGTAGATGGCCGGGTAGTACTGGTTCGTCTCTCCGCCGATGAAGCCGTAGAAGTACTGGAAGCCGCCGCCACCGGTCGGCCACGCGTCGAACGGGCCCATCGGGCTCGTCTGCCAGACCGGCACCTCGTGGCACTTCCCGAACTGGGCGGTCGAGTAGCCGTTCAGCAGGAGGGTCTGGGCGAGCGGCGCGCACGTGTTCGGGCGGATCGAGTTGTACCCGGGCGCCGACGTGGCGAGCTCGGTGATGACGCCCATCCCCACGCTGTGGTGGTTGCGGCCCGACAGCAGAGCGGCCCGCGTCGGGGCGCAGAGGGCCGTCGTATGGAAGCGGTTGTACTTCAACCCGTTGCCGGCCAGCCGTTCGGCTGTCGGCGTCGCGCACGGCCCGCCAAAGGCGCTGGTGGCGGCGAACCCGACGTCGTCGAGCAGGATCACGAGCACGTTCGGCGCGTCGGCCGGCGGGCGCAGCGGCTCGATCGCCTCGAACGCCGAGTCCTTCACGTCGTACGGAAGCGCTCCCTCGAAGGTGTGTCCGGGATCGGCAGGACGTCCCGTGGGCTCTGGTCGCTCATCGGTCGAACGTAACCGCCTGGACCTGCCGCCCCATCACCCGGTTGGGGTGAGCGGCTGTCATCCGTGACGTGGTCTTCCCGGCGGGTGCGAGCAACTTCACCGGCGAGATCCGGTTGATCGACGTGCTGATCCTCACGAAGAACGAGGCGTCATCGGCGCACCGGTAGCGAGAACCGCGGTCGTGGCCGCGGCCGTCTGACGCGGCTGCGCTACGAGGTCTGCACCGACGAGCTGTCGATGTCCCCCTCCGCGCTGCTGAACGTGAAGGTGACCGTTCCCGACGCAGCGCCCTGAGCCCCGCTGACATTGCACGTCACCGTCGTCCCCACTTTGACGATGATGGTCTCGGGGCAGGTCACGGTCGCATTCGGGGCGCCCTGAGCCGCGAGGGACTTCTCAACCGCGGCATCAGCGATCGTGCCGGGGATCTCGAGCGATCCGGGCTTGAGCTCGTACGTGTACCTGCCGAGCCGCTGTTGGGTCACGGTCGCCTTCCCGGCGGCCCCATCGCTGAAGGTCACGGTGCACGTGAACGTGTCGTCCTTCTGCACGGGGACGTCGCTGGGGCACTTCGAGCTCGTCACCTTCGCGGACGAGGTCGACAGGCTGGACTCGATGCCCTGCTCGACCTGCGCCTCGTCAACGGTCTTGCCCTCGCCGTTCGAGCTCCCGCAGCCGCCCGCGCACGCAGCGATGACTGCGAGCACGGCGGCTTGGATACGCATGCCACCCACCCTCCTGCTCAGCGCGACCGCACCGCATCCCCCGATCGGGGTGAGATTCAGCTGACCTAGTGCGACGGCGCCGCGTAATGCTCGGCGAAGACCCGGTGCACGAGCTCGCCGCGGCTGGAGACGCCGACCTTCTCGAAGACCGCCTTGACATGGTCGCGGACCGTGTGCGGTGAGAGGAAGAGCTCGGCGGCGATCTCGTTGGTGCCGAGCCCGCGTGCGATCGCCCGCGTGATGTCGAGCTCGCGATCGGTCAGGCCGTAGGCCTCGATGATGAGCGGCGCGACATCGGCGGACTTGGCGGGCTCGATGATGAGCGCGACCTGGCCGGTGCCCTCGAGGACCGCGCCGTGCATGAGCAGCCACACGCCGCGGCGCGTGCGCAGGCGGGAGCGGATCTGCGGCTCGCCGTCCTCGTGCGCCGCGCGCACGCGCGTGGCGAAGCCGTGTGCGTGGAAGGGCAGCCGCAGGTGGCCGACGTCCGATATCAGCAGCTCGGGGTCGAGCTCGTCGAGCCACTCGACCGCCTCGGGGGTCGCCGACACGACGCGCGATCCGTCGTCGAGCAGCACCACGCCCGGGCCGCGCGCCACGGCGGGCGACGACGCCGGCTCGGCGACCATCGCGAGGCGCAGGCCGCGCGCGATGCTCGCCGCCGCGCGATCGAGCCAGGCCTTCTCGTCGTCGGTGAAGCGTGCGGTGAGGCGGTTCAGCTGGGCGAGGCCCCAGGCCGCGCCGTCCACGGTGAAGGCGAGGCGCACCTCGGAGCGAAAGCCGGTCGCCGCGCTGTACTGCTTGAAGCGCGGCGAGCGTTGGGGACGACCGCCCGTCGCGTCGTGGATGTCGGCGACGCGGTGCCCGCTGCGCGCGATGTCGGCGTACTTCAGGTAGTCGGGGACGAGGAACTCGTAGTCCCAGTGCGGCTGGCACTGCTCAGCGGGCAGGTGGCGCACCAGGCCCGTGCCGATGCACAGCGTCGTGCCCGGATCGGTCGCCGCCATGAAGTAGCCGTCGGTCGGGACGACGCGGTCGATGCGCGCAGCGGCCTGCTCCAGCAGCTCCTGCGCTGACAGGCGATCGCTCGCGAGGCGCTCGATCGCGTCGAGTGTGCTCTCGGGAGCGGAGAGGGTCGAGGGCATGACGCACATGGTCCGCCGCACCCGAGGGTGCTCGCATCCTCCGCGAGGATGATGCCGGGTCCCCCTCGTCACCCATCTTCGGGGGATCGACCACGGTGCCCGGCGCGGCGACGATCGCCGTCATGCTCACCACCGCCCCCCACTCCCCGCTCACCGAGGCGCTCGACGGCGCCGTCGTGCTCCCCGACGACCCGCGCTACGACGAGGCGCGCTCATCGTTCAATCTGCTCGTCGATCAGCGGCCGGCAGCGGTGGCGTTCCGTCCGACGCCCGCGGCGTCGCCGAGGCCGTCGCGCTCGCGGAGCGCCTCGGGCTGCGCGTCGCGCCGCAGGCCACCGCCCACAACCAGGCCCCGCTGGGCGACATGGAGGACCTCCTGCTCGTCAACGTCAGCCGCCTGCAGGACGTCCGCGTCGATCCGGGCGCGCGGAGCGTGCGCGTGGGCGCCGGCGTCAAGTGGGACCGCGTCGCGCCGCGCCTGTCGGCCCACGGCCTGGCGGGGCTGCACGGCTCCTCGCCCGACGTCGGCATCGCCGGCTACTCGCTGGGCGGCGGCATGGGATGGCTCTCGCGCAAGCACGGGCTGCAGACGAACGCCGTCACGGCGCTCGAGCTCGTGACCGCCGATGGCGAGCTGGATCCGCGTCGATGCCGAGCACGAGCCCGATCTGTTCTGGGCGCTGCGCGGCGGCGGCGGCAACTTCGGCATCGTGACCGCGATCGAGTTCGACGTCGTCGAGGTCCAGCAGCTCTACGCCGGCGCCTACTTCTTCCCGATCGAGCGCGCGGACGAGGTGCTGCACACGTGGAACACGATCCGGCCATGGTTCCCCGACGAGCTCATGTCGTGGGCCTCGCTGCTGCATTTCCCGCCGATCCCCGACGTGCCGGCGTTCGCCCGCGGGCGCTCGTACGCGGTCGTGATGGCCGCCTTCCTCGGGAGCCCCGCCGAGGGCGCGTCGCTGCTGCGGCCGCTGCGCGAGCTCGGCCCCGAGCGCGACACCTTCGCCGACGTGCCGCCGGTCGTGCTCGGCGACCTCGCGATGGACCCGCTCGACCCCGTGCCGTTCCAGAGCACCTCGGCGCTGCTGGACGAGTTGACGCCCGCGGCGATCGACGCGGTGCTGGCCGTGGCGGCAGCCATCACGACCGCGTACGAGCCCCACGGCGAACGCCGGCACGTCGGGGATCGGCGGGAAATGCAGCGGCGAGGACCACGACATGAGCTCGTCGGGGAACCGTGGCCGGATCGTGTTCCACGTGTGCAGCACCTCGTCCGCGCGCTCGATCGGGAGGAAGTAGGCGCCTGCGTAGAGCTGCTGGACCTCGACGACGTCGAACTCGATCGCGGTCACGATGCCGAAGTTGCCGCCGCCGCCGCGCAGCGCCCAGAACAGATCGGGCTCGTGCTCGGCATCGACGCGGATCAGCTCGCCATCGGCGGTCACGAGCTCGAGCGCCGTGACGGCGTTCGTCTGCAGCCCGTGCTTGCGCGAGAGCCATCCCATGCCGCCGCCCAGCGAGTAGCCGGCGATGCCGACGTCGGGCGAGGAGCCGTGCAGCCCCGCCGGCCGTGGGCCGACAGGCGCGGCGCGACGCGGTCCCACTTGACGCCGGCGCCCACGCGCACGCTCCGCGCGCCCGGATCAGGCGGACGTCCTGCAGGCGGCTGACGTTGACGAGCAGGAGGTCGTCCATGTCGCCCAGCGGGGCCTGGTTGTGGGCGGTGGCCTGCGGCGCGACGCGCAGCCCGAGGCGCTCCGCGAGCGCGACGGCCTCGGCGACGCCGCGGGCGTCGGACGGGAACGCGACCGCTGCCGGCCGCTGATCGACGAGCAGATTGAACGATGAGCGCGCCTCGTCGTAACGCGGGTCGTGCGGGAGCCGACGGCGCCGGCGAGCGCCTCGGTGAGGGGGGAGTGGGGGGCGGTGGTGAGCATGACGGCGATCGTCGCCGCGCCGGGCACCGTGGTCGATCCCCCGAAGATGGGTGACGAGGGGGACCCGGCATCATCCTCGCGGAGGATGCGAGCACCCTCGGGTGCGGCGGACCATGTGCGTCATGCCCTCGACCCTCTCCGCTCCCGAGAGCACACTCGACGCGATCGACCGCCTCGCGAGCGATGGCTGTCAGCGCAGGAGCTGCTGGAGCAGGCCGCTGCGCGCATCGACCGCGTCGTCCCGACCGACGGCTACTTCATGGCGGCGACCGATCCGGGCACGACGCTGTGCATCGGCACGGGCCTGGTGCGCCACCTGCCCGCTGAGCAGTGCCAGCCGCACTGGGACTACGAGTTCCTCGTCCCCGACTACCTGAAGTACGCCGACATCGCGCGCAGCGGGCACCGCGTCGCCGACATCCACGACGCGACGGCGGGCGTCCCCAACGCTCGCCGCGCTTCAAGCAGTACAGCGCGGCGACCGGCTTTCGCTCCGAGGTGCGCCTCGCCTTCACCGTGGACGGCGCGGCCTGGGGACTCGCCCAGCTGAACCGCCTCACCGCACGCTTCAGCGACGACGAGAAGGCCTGGCTCGATCGCGCGGCGGCGAGCATCGCGCGCGGCCTGCGCCTCGCGATGGTCGCCGAGCCGGTGTCGTCGCCCGCCGTGGCGCGCGGCCGGGCGTGGTGCTGCTCGACGACGGATCGCGCGCGTTCGGCGACGGGAGGTGGTGGAGTGGCTCGACGAGCTCGACCCCGAGCTGCTGATATCGGACGTCGGCCACCTGCGGCTGCCTTCCACGCACAGGCTTCGCCACGCGCGTGCGCGCGGCGCACGAGGACGGCGAGCCGCAGATCCGCTCGCGGCTGCGCACGCGCCGCGGCGTCTGGCTGCTCATGCACGGCGCGGTCCTCGAGGGCACCGGCCAGGTGTGCTCATCATCAGCCCGCCAAGTCCGCCGATGTCGCGCCGCTCATCATCGAGGCCTACGGCCTGACCGATCGCGAGCTCGACGTCACGCGGGCGATCGCCCGGGGGCTCGGCACCAACGAGATCGCCGCCAGAGCTCTTCCTCTCCACCGCACACGGTGCACAACCGTGGGGAGGGGATCTTGCGAGAAGGTCGGCGTCTCCTGCGCGGCGAGCTCGTGCACCGGGTCTTCGCCGAGCATTACGCAGCACCACCGGCTGGGTAACACGAATGCACCCGATGGGGGATGCAGTGGGGTCGCGCTGAGCAGGAGAGTGGGTGGCATGCGTATCCCAGCCGCGGTGCTCGCAGTCATCGCTGCGTGCGCGGGCGGCTGCGGGAGCTCGAAGGGAGAAGGCAAGACCGTTGACGAGGCGAGGTCGAGCAGGGCATCGAGTCCGGCCTGTCGACCTCGTCCGCCAAGGTGACGAGCTCGAAGTGCCCCGGCGACGTCCCCGTGCAGAGGGCGCAGAGTGACCGTGACCTTCAGCGATGGGGCCACCGGGAAGGCGACCGTGACCCGACAGCGGCTCGGCAGGTACACGTACGAGCTCAAGCCTGGATCGCTCGAGATCCCCGGCCCGATCGCTGATGCCGCGGTTGAGAAGTCCCCGCGGCTCCGGGCGCCCCGAATGCGACCGTGACTGCCCCGAGACCATCGTCGGTCAAAGTGGGGACGAGCGTGACGTGCAATGTCAGCGGGGCTCGGGGCGCTGCGTCGGGAACGGTCACCTTCACGTTCAGCAGCGCGGAGGGGGACATCGACAGCTCGTCGGTGCAGACCTCGTAGCGCAGTCGCGTCAGACGGCCGCGGCCACGACCACAGTTGCTGGTTGCCGGTGCGCCGATGACGCCTCGCTACTCGTGAGGATCAGCACGTCCGATAGACCGGATCTCGCCGGTGAGTTTCTCGCACCCGCCCGGGAGGGACGTCACGGATGACAGCCGCTCACCCCAACCGGGTGATGGGGCGGCAGGTCCAGGCGGTTACGTTCGACTGATGAGCGACCAG
>CAWCEB010000072.1:0-18247 GCA_963794105.1 uncultured Actinomycetes bacterium
TCATCGTCCTCGTCTTTCGGACGGTGGCTGGGATCGTCGCATGGCAGAGCATGGCCGATTACAGGGTGCATCTGCAACAGTACGACAAGGACGGCAGTCCCGTCGGGTCCGAGACGTCCGTCTCCAGCTCTCGTCCCGTCTTACCAGGCTACGATACGCTCGGCCTCACCGGGCTCCCGGATGGCAGCTGGCTCGTTACGTGGTCCAGCTCGACTCGCACGACCAAGGACATCATGCAACAGCGCTTCGCAGAGGGTTGGACGGACACGCGAGCTTGGTGCCGCCGTGACGGTCAACACCGTGACGGCGACGCAGGAAGACTATTCAACTGTGACGGCGCTCAAGGGCTTAGCCGGCGGTTGGGTCGTCGCATGGAGCAGCGCTGGCCGGAATGACCCGGCGGCGGACATTTTCATCCAGCTTTTCGATGCGGACGGCAATAAGGTCGGCGGCACAATCGCGTCGGACCCGCTACTGGCTGGAGCAAAACCGCCCCAGGGTCGCGGCTCTCTCCGACGGCGGCTTCGTCGTCACATGGCACAGCAAGACCGAAGCCAATGGCTATGATGTCTACCAACGGCGCTACGACAGCAACGGGGAAGCCGACAGCGAAGTCGAGCTGGTTTCCAAAACGACGGCCGGATGGCAAGACGAGCCGAGCGTGGCAGGTCTATCCGATGGCGGTTGGATCGTCACGTGGAACTCCGGTGCCGATGTTTTTCAAAGGCATTACGATCGCGGCAGGACATCCGGCCCCATCTTGTCGTGCCGGCATGGCTCACAGCCAGCTGAACTATCATTCCAACGTCTCGGCGCTGGCCCAGGGCGGCTGGGTCGTGACCTGGCAAAACGAATGGCAAGACACGGTGCTGATCTTGCCGGCATCGCACAGCGCTCGTTCACCCCGACGGGCAGCAATATCCTCACCACCACTTATGGATCCTCCATTGGCACGGACGACGCCGAACAGTGCAGGCCGATAACGGGGGGTTGTTCCGCGACGTCGGAGCTTGGACCAGATGGATCGATACCCTGGAAATGATCGATCGCGCAAATGTTGATTTCGGAAATGATCCACCTCTTCAGCGCGCGCAGCATCTCCGGCATCGAGCGTCTGATCGGAACTGACGATGACGATACCATCGTGACCGATGCTAGTCGCCTCGGCATTCACCTTCATCGATGGAGGCGACGGCGAAGATCGGCTCGAGCTTTTCGATGCCCTCGCGCCCTATGACCTGGACAACAAAAACTATCGAAGAGATCGAACGTATTCCGTCCTCCTTACGGATTTCGATGAAGGCTCCTGGTCGACCTTGAGATCGACATGGCGCTCCGCGTTCATGCGGCCCAAGACGGTAACACCCTCGAGCTGACCTCCGGTGCTTCAATTTCGAGCAGCGCTTGCAGCTCTTCCGCCAAGGCATCGACACAATCATCGCCGGCGGAGTTACATATCGATCAGGGGCGCCCGATGTCGGGAACTTGAATGGCGATCAGGTGACCGGCTTCGCCGGCCAGTCCGTTCGCCTCGACCGCGGCGGCGATGCCGAACTGAGCGACGCCGTCGGGCGCTTCGATAACGCTGCGGATGGTAATGATCACCAATCGCAATGCCGACGAGGATGCGCTCGGCATCGATGTGACCAGCGGCTCGCCAGTGACCCTCTCGAACGGCGTTGCGGTCAACAGCGTGGTGTCCGTGAACGGGACTGCGATTGGCAAAATCACCGCCGATGGCGGCGCTCAAGGGCTGGCGATCGCCTTCGACGATACCGCGACGGTGGATCAGGTAGAGGCGCTCCTGCGGGTGCTCACCTATGTCCATACCAGCAGCGACTTCGCCGTTCAACGAACGCGCGACATCGCGATCACTCTTACCAACGACGGCGGCAACGCGACGACGTCGAACGTTACTGTCGACGTCAAGGCGGTCAACGCGGCGCCTGTCCTGCAGCTTCCGGCTGGCCCTCTTTCCGGCTGTCTCTCATACCGCTCAGGTGTCGCTCTTCGCCGGTACATTGGTGCGCGATGTCGATGTTGGCCAGACGATCACGGTGACGGTGATGTTCTTGACGACAAGGCCAAAGGCGTGCTCCTTGCCGGCAAGGGCGGCAGTTACGACGCCACGACCGGCGTCTTCACCTATCACGGCACCGCCGGGGCCACCGAAGCGCTGCGCAACGCTTTGCAATTCCATGCGCGCGACCGCAGCGATCCGATCGGGACTGCGGAGAAGGACGACCTTCACGCGTCGGTTACTGATGGGGTAGCGACCAGTACCAAGACCCTTGCGGTCGACACCGAACCGCCACATCGGCGCCCCCGCCGCACCGGTGCTCGCCGGCGTGAGCGTCAACGAACTTGCGGCTGACGGCACGGTGGTCGGCACCCTGTCGGGCAGCGATCCCAATGGCGGCGACGCGCTCGCCTTCTCCCTCGTCGGCGCGCGCCTGTTCGCCATCCGTGGCAACGTGGCGCCACCGTTGTCAGAACGGCATCGGGCTCGATTACGAGCAGGCTAGATCCCACACCTCCACCATTCGCGCCACCGACGCGAGCGGCCTGTTCAACGATCGGGTGGTGACGATCGCGGTCGGCGATGTCAATCCGGAACGCACTTCTGGCAGCAGCCGCGATGATCGCATCGTCGGCGGCCGTTCGGCGCCGCTCGGGGCAGCGACCGGCCCACGCCCCGAGGCCGAGGTCCTGCTGACGCCGGGCACGCGGCTGCTCTTCTACACCGACGGGCTGGTCGACCGCCGCGGGCGCTCGCTCGAGCGCGGCCTCGCGCTGCTGGTGGAGGAGGCGGGGCGCCGGCGCACGGCGACGCCCGCGCAGCTGGCCGACGGCGTGCTCGAGGCGCTGCTCGCCGACGACCCGCAGGACGACGTCTGCGTGCTGGCCCTCGGGTTCGGCGCGGGCACGCGCTTCGACCGCGAGCTCGGCGCGCATCCCGAGGAGCTCGCGCCGCTGCGCGACGACCTGCGCGCCTGGCTGTCCGGCAACGCGGTCGTCGGTCACGACCGCGACGCGCTCGTGTTCGCTGCGTCGGAGGCGGTGACGAACGCGATCGAGCACGCCTATCGCGACGTCGCGGCGGGGCTCGTCTGGGTCTCGGCGCGGATGGGCTCGGACGGCGTGCTGCTGCGCGTCACCGACCACGGCAGCTGGCGACCGCCGGGCGAGGTCGAGGACCGGGGCCGCGGGCTGCTCCTGCTCGACAAGCTGATGGACGCCGTGGAGGTCGACCACGCGGCGGGTACCACGATCACGATGCGCAAGCACGTCACGGGGGCCGAATGAACGCGGCGAGCGTGGATGTCGAGCGCGACGGCGCGGCGCATGTCGCGCGCTTCAGCGGCGACCTGGACATCGCGTCCGCGCCGTCGCTGCAACGCGAGGTGCTCGCCGCGACGAGCGCGGCCGAGCTGCTGGTGCTCGACCTCTCCGAGGTCGCGTGGGTGGACAGCACCGGCCTGCGCCTGCTCGACGACCTCACGCGAACGTTCGAGGCCCGCGGCGCGGCCGTGCGCATCGTCGCCCCGGCCGACGTGCCGGCGCGCTTCACGCTGGACCTCTCGGCGTGGCGCCCGGAGCTGATCGTCGGACGTATGAGCGACGCGCTCGCGCGCTAAGCCGGGCACCGCCGGTGCCGACTACAGACAGGGATGCACCGGTTCGCGCTGCTCGCATGCCTGCTCGCCCTCGCCCTCGCCCCCGCCGCGGGCGCGGACTCGTACGCGCCCGCGCCCGGCCACGTCTTCAACGGTGTCGCCGGCGGCTACTCGGTGTCGGACTACGTCGCCAACACGGGCGCCAGCCCCGCGGTCGTGCAGTCGTTCGTCGCCTACAAGGGCTCGACGAACTGGGCGTTCGACCTCGCCGACAGCGCCCACGCGCGCGTGATGCTGCACGTCGGGACGACGAGCCCCTCGGGCGCCGAGCGCGTGACCCCGGGCGGGATCGCCCACGGCGCGGCGGACCGCTGGCTGGCGGAGCTGAACCGGACGATCGCGCGGCGCGGTGAGCCGGTCTACATCCGCCTCATGGCCGAGATGAACTGCCACTGGAACATCTACAGCGCCTATGGCGCCAGGCCCAACGCGGCGCATGCGACGAAGGCGTACCGCGCGGCGTGGCGGCGCACGACGGTGATCCTGCGTGGCGGCCCCGGCGTCGACGCCCAGCTGCGCGCCCTGCACCAGCGGCCGCTGCAGGCACCGGGCGACCTGCCCGCGGCGCCGGTCGCGATGCAGTGGGTGCCACAGGTCGCGGGCGCGCCCGACGTCGCCGGCAACCGGCCGCTCGCCTACTGGCCCGGCGCGCGCTACGTCGACTGGGTTGGCACCGACTTCTATTCCAAGTTCCCGAACTTCTCCGGCCTCGAGCGCTTCTACGCGAGCGTGCGCCGGTTCAACAAGCCGTTCGTGTTCGGCGAGTGGGCGATGTGGGGCGCCGACGACCCCGGCTTCGTGCAGCGCCTGTTCAGCTGGACGCGGTCGCACGGGCTCGTGCGCATGCTCGTCTACAACCAGGGCAAGCTCACCGACGGCCCATTTCGTCTGCGCCATTACCCGCGCGCGGCGCAGGTGCTGCGTAGGCTGCTGCGGAACGGGTAGACCCCGTGCGGTCATGACCGTGACCGCGACTGCATCAGGCACGTTCGCAATCGGTGGCGACCTCGAGGTGACGCGCCTTGGATTCGGCGCGATGCGCATCACCGGGGACGGCATCTGGGGTCCGCCGAAGGACCCGGTCGCCGCGCGCGCCGTGCTCCGCCGCCTGCGCTCGCTCGAGGTGGACTTCGTCGACACGGCCGACTCCTACGGCCCGGACGTCTCGGAGGACCTCATTGCGGAGGTGCTGCACCCCTACGACGGCATCAACGTGGCGACGAAGGCCGGGCTGACGCGCAGCGGGCCGAGCCAGTGGGCGCCGGTCGGCCGGCCCGAGTACCTGCGGCAGTGCTGCGAGATGAGCCTGCGGCGCCTCGGCGTCGAGACGCTCGACCTGTGGCAGCTGCACCGGATCGACGCGAAGGTCCCGCGCGAGGAGCAGTTCGGCGTCATGCGCGAGCTGCAGGAGGACGGCAAGGTGCGCCACCTCGGGCTGTCCGAGGTCACCGTCGAGGAGATCCAGGCCGCGGGCGAGTACTTCCAGGTCACGACGGTGCAGAACCTCTACAACCTCGCCGAGCGCAAGTCCGAGGACGTGCTCGAGCACTGCGAGGCAAACGGCATCGGCTTCATCCCGTGGTTCCCGCTGGCCGCGGGCAAGCTTGCCGAGCCGGGCGAGGCGGTGGCCGAGATCGCCGAGGCGCACGACGCCACCGCCGGGCAGGTCGCGCTGGCGTGGCTGCTGGCGCGTAGCCCGGTGATGCTGCCGATCCCGGGCACGAGCTCGCCCGAGCACCTCGAGGAGAACGTCGCAGCGGCCGAGCTCGAGCTCAGCGGTGACGAAATCGCACGGCTGGACCGGGCGGTCCCCGCCACGTAGCATCGCCGCGCGTGAGCGCGACGGAAGATCTCGCCGAGCGCCTTGCCCGTGCGGAGCGCGCTCCAGACCGGGATCGAGCCCGGCTCGCTGCGGTTGCGGCGCTAGGCCACGGCCAGGTCGCCGAGCGCCACGTCCGGGTCCCGTAGCGCGTCGTCGCCGACCGCGGCGCCGCTGCGGACCAGCGCCTGGATGTCCTCGTTGACGTCCCAGACGTTCACGTTCATCCCGGCCGCGACGCGGTCGCCGCGCATCCAGAAGGCGAGGAACTCGAACGTCGACGGGTCGCCGCGGAACACAACGCGGTCGTACGTCAGTGCGTGGCCGGCGTACTCCATGCCGACGTCGAACTGGTCGGAGAAGAAGTACGGGATGCGGTCGTAGGCGAGGTCGCGGCCGAGCATGTTGCGCGCAGCCGCCGGGCCCTGCTCCAGCGCGGTGCCCCAGTGCTCGACACGGATCCGCTCGCCGAGGATCGGGTGCTGCGCGCTCGCGATGTCGCCGGCGGCGAAGACGTTCGGCGCGCTCGTGCGCAGGCGGTCGTCGACCAGGACGCCGTTGTCGACCTGCAGGCCGGCCGCCTCGGCGAGCTCGGTGCGCGGCGCGGCGCCGACCCCCACCACCACCAGGTCGGCGCCGAGCGTGCGCCCGCCGGACGTCCGAACGCCCGTGACTCGGCCGTCGCCCTCGATCCGCCTCGATTCCGGTGCCGAGCGCGAGCTCGACGCCGTGGGAGGCATGGACCTCGCGGTAGACCGCGCCGACCTCGGGCCCCAGCACGCGCTCGAGCGGGACGTCCTCCGGCGCGACGATCGTCACCTCGGCGCCGCGCTGCTTCGCCGTCGCAGCGACCTCGCAGCCGATCCAGCCCGCGCCGATGACGACGACGCGCACCCCGGGCACCAGCGCCTCGCGCAGCGCGTCGGACTCGCCGACCGTACGCAGGACGTGGACGCCGCCGAGGTCCATGCCGTCGATCGGCAGCCGCTTGGCCGCCGAGCCCGTGGCGAGCAGCAGCTGTGCGAATCCGATCCGCTCACCGCTGTCGAGGACGGCCTCGGACGACGCAAGCGCGAGCTCGGCCGCGCGGGTGCCGGTGCGCAGCTCGACGTCGTTGGCCTCGTACCAGCCCTCCTCGAGCGCCCAGATCGCGTCGCGGCCGGCGTCGCCGCGCAGGTAGTCCTTCGACAGTGGCGGGCGCTCGTAGGGCGCGACGTCCTCCTCGCCGATCAGGACGACGCGCCCGTCGAAGCCCTCCTCGCGCAACGCCTGCGCAGCCTTGGCGCCGGCGAGGCCGCCGCCCACGATCACGAACGTCTGCTCCGTGCTCATCCGATCCTCCGCATCGCAAGGTCCAGGAACTCCTGCCGCGTACGCGAATCCTCGCGCACCAGGCCATGCAGTGCAGAGGTCACGGTGCGCGAGCCCTGCTTCTGCACCCCGCGCAGCGACATGCAGAGGTGCTCGGCCTCCAGCACGACGCCGACGCCACGGGGCGCGAGGTGCTCGTCGAGCCAGTTGGCCACCTGCTGCGTGAGCCGCTCCTGCACCTGCAGGCCGCGCGCGAACAGCTCCACGACGCGCGCGAGCTTCGAGAGCCCGATGATCCGCTCGCCCGGCAGGTAGCCCACGTGCGCGACCCCATGGAACGGAAGCAGGTGGTGCTCGCACAGCGAGTGGAACGGGATCGAGCCGGCGACGACGAGCTCGTCGTAGCCGTCGCTGTTGGGGAACGTCGTAGGCTCGAACGGCACCGGTGTCAGCAGCTCCGCGTAGGCCTCGGCCATGCGCCGCGGGGTGTCCATCAGCCCGGGCGCATCGGGATCCGCGCCGAGCGCGCGCAGCAGGTCGGCGGCGGCGCGCCGCGCCGCGGGCAGGTCGATCGTGCGGTCGTCGGTGCTGGCGGCCGCGGCAAGCGTCAGGTTCATGCTCGGGTTTGCGACGGGCGGCGCCGACTTCTTACCGCCCGGCGCAGCCGCCGGAAGCCCAGCACGCCCGTGACCAGCAGGGCGACGACGAGCAGGAACGCCAGCAGCGGTGCGAGGAACGCGATCGCGACCAGGATCGCCGACACGGCGTCCTCGAACAGCGAGACGAACGGGGTGGCGACGCCGGCCGTCGTGACGGTCGAGGCGGGGCGCAGCGCCGCCCGCACCATGTGCAGGCCGCCGGCGATCCCGCCGCCGAACACGATGGCGAGGATCGACGGGATGTCCGTGTGCAGGCCGGTCTGGCCGGCGAACAGCGCGGCGCCGGACGCCGGATGCACCACGGTGCCGATCGCGTGCAGGGCATGGTCGAACGCGGGGATCTTGTCGCCGATGAAGTCAGCGACCAGCAGCGCCCCGAGCACCACGAGTCCGCTCGTCGTCGACAGCTGGTCGAACGGCGCGCCCAGGTGCACCACGTCGGCGCGGTCGAGCAGCGCCGCCGCGAACAGCGGCAGCCACGCGTTCAGCCCGGCGGCGCCGGAGAGCCCGAATGCTGCGAAGAAGCTGCCCGTCGCCGAAGTGAGGTCCACGATTGCGGATAGGGTGGCACGTGTGACCCGACGTCCAGCTCGCGTGCTGCTCGGCAGCATGCTCGTCGCCACCGTCGTGGCGCTGCCCCAGTCCGCCGGGGCGACGATCTTCAAGACGTCGATCCGCGGCCAGCAGGAGCTGGACTGGAAGCTGGACGGCACGACTGGATCGTGTGAGATCCGCCGCGGCACGGGTAGCGGGCATGTCGGCTTCCACTTCGCGTCCTCCAAGGCGGCGCCCGGGCTCTCCGCAAGCGCGAAGCACCTCGCGTTCACGGTCAGCATCCCGTCGGTTGCGAAGGGGAGCATCGCGGGCGCGTTCACCGACACGGTCGAGACGCCGTGCCCGGGCATTGTGCCGAGGGAGACCTTCACGGAGGACGCCAGCGGCTGCGGCGCCACGAAGTTCGGCGTTCGCGTCGACGTCATCTCGCGCGGCGCGTTCCTCTACGTGACCGGCCCGAACACGCCGCTGGGCCCGGTCTCCGTCTCGCGGTCAGGCGGCTACTGCCCGTTCCCGCTCGGCGGCAGCAGCTGGGACACGTCGCTCGACCGCACCGAGTGCGGTGACGGCAAGCAGCTGTGGCAGCGCAGCTGGGGCGTTTCGAGCAGCGGCGGCGAGGGGCTGTTCGCCAGCCGGATTCATATGACGCCCAAGCCCTTCAAGGGCAAGAAGCTGACCATCACCGGTCGCAAGTCGATCGAGTGCACGATCCCGTCGCAGTACACGGGCGGCGTCAAGATGACGGGGAAGCTGACCTACACGCTCACGCTGAAGCGCCTCTAGCCCAACGCAGCGAGGCCGTACCAGACGCCGAAGGCAAGGCTCGCGGAGGCGAACAGCGGCGCCACGCGTTCGATGCGCCGCGCGACGGTCTTCGCGGCGAGCGCGCCGCCCCAGGCTGCGGACACGACCGCCATCGACAGCGCCGTGGCGCCGGCGAAGAGCACGAGCGCGACCGCGGCCACGGCGTGATCGGGCATCGCGCCGATCAGCAGGACGCCGACGCCGGCCGAGCCGCCGAGCGCCGTGCAGCAGGCCGATGCCGTAGGCGGCGCGCGGCGTGCGCCCGAGCGCCTCCGCGTGCTCGTGCTGCGTGGGCGTGGCCGTGCGCCCCCTCGTGGACGTGCGGGTGGACGTGCGTCACCCCGCCGTGCTCGTGCGGGTGTTCGTGGAAGTAGCCGCGCCGCCAGCGGATGAGCAGCCGCAGCGGCGAGCACGACGATCACGACGCCGACGCCGGCCTCCGCCGCCCGCTGCGCCCCGTCGGGGAGCGCCGCGTGCAGCAGCGACGACCGGGAGCCCGAACAGGATCAGCGTCGTTGCGTGCCCGAGCCCCCAGGCGAGGCCGAGCCGCCGCGCGCGCCGCGCGCCGCGCCGCTCGTCCCCGGTGAGGACGAGCGTCGAGAGCGCGGTCAGGTGGTCGGGGTCGGTGGCGTGGCGAAGGCCGAGCAGCAGCGCCACCGCGAGCGCGAGGACCAGCGAGCCGCCGGTGCCGACGTCCGCGATCCGATCGTCGAGGCCGAACACGCTCAGGTCCTCGCCGCGGCGATCGCCGCCTGTCCGTAGGAGATCCCGCCGTCGTTGGGCGGCAGGGCCTGCGGCACGAGCACGCGCAGGCCGAGCCCGCGCAGGCGGGCGCTCGCGTCATGGAGCAGCAGCTGGTTCTGGAACACGCCGCCGCTGAGCACGACCACGTCGGTGCCCGCGGCCGCGGCCGCGGCGGCGCAGGCGGTCGCCGTGGCAGCGGCGATCGCGCGGTGGAAGCGCGCCGCGATCACCGCCACGTCGGTGCCGGCGCGCAGGTCGGCGACGACGTCGAGGATCGCCGGGCGCGCGTCGAGCCCGGCCGTCCGCGGTCGACGGGGACCTCGTAGGCGCCGTACTGCGACCGGTCGGCGACCGCCTCGAGCTCGATCGCCGCCTGGCCCTCGTAGGTGACCACGGCGCGCAGCGCCGCACAGCGCCGCGACGGCGTCGAACAGCCGGCCCATGCTGGTCGTGACCGGCGCGGAGAAGCCGGTGTCGGCCATCTGCGCGACCGCGTCCCAGGCGCGCGCGTCGACGTCGCCGGCGAGCTGCGCGGGCAGGTCCGGCCCGGGTCCCATCGCCGCGACCAGCCACGCGCACGCCATCCGCCACGGCTCGCGCGCCGCGCGGTCGCCGCCGGGCAGCCGCACGGGCAGCAGCGAGCCGGCGCGCGTCGAACCCGCGCAGATCGCCGACGAGGATCTCGCCGCCCCACACCGTGCCGTCGGTGCCGAGCCCCGCGCCGTCGTAGATCGCGCCGACCGCCGGCGGCGGTCTCGCCGTGCTCGGCCAGGCACGCCGCGAGGTGGGCGTGATGGTGCTGCACGCCGACGAGCTCGACGCCCTCGCGCTCGAGCGCGTAGGCCGTCGAGAGATAGTCGGGATGCAGGTCGTGCGCGACGACCTCGGGCGTGACGGCGAACAGCCGCTCGAAGTGCGCGATGCCCTCGCGGAAGGAGCGCCAGCGTCTCGGCGTTGCGCAGGTCGCCGATGTGGTGGCCGACCCACGCGCGCGTCGCCCTTGGCGACGCAGAACGTGCTCTTGAGCTCGGCGCCGCAGGCGAGCACGTGGCGCCGCGCGGCGCACGGGCAGCGGCGATGCTCGCCGGGACATGCCCGCGCGAGCGCCGCAGCAGCGCGGCCGACCGCGCACGGCGCGCACGACCGAGTCGTCGGTGCGCGTGTGGATCGGGCGGTCGTGGACGAGGAACGCGTCCGCGATCGCCCGCGAGGCGCTGCAGCGCGTCCTCGTCGCGGTAGGCGATCGGCTCGTCGGAGACGTTGCCGCTCGTCATGACGAGCGTGCAGCCGGCGTCGGCGAGCAGCAGGTGGTGCAGCGGCGTGTAGGGGAGCATCACGCCGAGCTCGCGCGCGCCCGGGGCGACCGCGTCCGCGACGCGCGCGTCCGGCCCGCCGCGGCGCGAGCACGATCGGGCGTGCCGCCGAGCTCAGCAACGCCTTTCGGGGTCACCGAGCTCGACGAGCTCGCCGCGGCCGCGGCGTCCGCGGCCATGAGCGCAAACGGCTGGTCCTCGCGGTGCTTGCGCGCGCGCAGCGCCGCGACCGCCCGCTCGTCGTCGGCGCGGCAGGCGAGGTGGTAGCCGCCGATGCCCTTCACCGCCACGATCGCCCCGTCGCGCAGCAGCGCCGCGGCGTCGGCGACCGCGATCGCGCGCACTGAGCGGGTCTGACCCCTCAGTCGCACCCGCGGGCCGCAGGCGGGGCAGGCGTTCGGCTGCGCGTGGAAGCGGCGGTCGAGCGGGTCCTCGTACTCGGCCCGGCAGGCGGCGCACATCGCGAACTCGGCCATCGTCGTGCGCGGGCGGTCGTAGGGGACGTCGCGGACGATCGTGAAGCGCGGGCCGCAGTTCGTGCAGTTGATGAACGGGTAGCGGTGGCGGCGGTCGGCCGGGTCGAAGAGCTCGGCCAGGCAGTCGTCGCAGGTCGCCGCGTCGGGCACGACGAGCGCCGCGGGCGCGCCGTGGCGCTCGCTCGCGACGATCGCGAAGCGCGCCTCGCCGCGCGGCGGCACGTCGTCGGCCGAGCATTCGCTCGACGTGCGCCAGCGGCGGCGCCTCGCCGCGGCAGTCGCGCGAGGAACGCGTCGACCGCCTCGGCGTCGCCCTCGACCTCGACCACGACGCCGCGCTCGTCGTTGCCGACGGTGCCGCCGAGCGCGAGCTCGCTCGCCAGCCGATGCACGTAGGGGCGGAAGCCGACGCCCTGCACCGTGCCCTCGACGCGGCCGTGGACGCGCGCGGGCGCACGCACCGCGCACGCGGTCGCGAGGTCATGCTGGCCTCGAGCAGCTCGAACAGCACGTGCCACGCGCTGGCCTGCGCCTCCTGGATGCGCGGGATGTGCTCCGAGCGGGTGACGACGACGTGGTCGGCGAGCGCCTCGGCGGCGATCCGGCCGCCGTCGTAGCCGACGAACGCGATCGTCAGCAGCCCGCGCCGGCGCGCCTCGGCCAGCGCGGCGATCACGTTGCGCCGAGCTGCCGCTCGTGGAGAGCGCCAGCAGCGCGTCGCCCGCGCCCGCCGTAGGCGATCACCTGGCGGGAGAAGATCGCCTCGGTGCCGATGTCGTTGGCGATCGCAGTGAGGATCGCCGGGTCCTCGGTGAGGTCGAGGCCGGCGCGCCGGCCGGCGCCGGCGGGCGCGCGCAGGTCGGCGACCGCGTCCATCGCGTCGGTCGCCGAGCCGCCGTTGCCGAGCGCCAGCAGCGTCCCGCCCGCGTCGAGCCGCGCGCGCAGCGCGGCGGCCGCGGCGGCCAGCTCGTCGCGGCCCTCGTCGAGCGTCTGCGTGCGCAGCTCGCTGACCTCGCGCGCCTTGGCCAGCGCCGAGCGCGCGCACGTCGGCGAGCACGCGCGTCGAGGTCCTTGTCCTGCTCGCCGAGGAACGGGTAGAGGAAGCTCGAGGCGCCGCTCGTCGCGCCCGGTCGCGGCCCGAGCCGCGATGGTCGAGGAACACGTGGACGAGCTCCCACAGCACGTGGTAGGCGGTCTCGGCGAGCTCCTGCGCGACGAACGCGTCGTGCGGTCGGCGGCACGAGCTCCCACTCGGCGCCGACGCGCGCGAAGGCGAGCGTCAGGCAGCCCGCGGCCGCGGCGTCGCGCACGGCCGCCTCCACGACCGGCCCTGCGCCGAAGGCGATCGCGATGTCGTCGGGCTCTCGCGAGCAGCGCGACGCTCGCCGGCCGGCAGCGCCAGCGCCGGCAGCGCGCGCTTGCCGACGATCACCGGATGCACGAACTCGACGGCGACGTGGCGGGCGTCGGACGCGTCGACGGCGTCCGCGCCGAACGCGAGCAGCCGCCCGCCGCGCGCGAAGCGCTCCGCCATCGCGTGGCAGACCCGCGCCAGCGCGTTCCGCCTCGGCCGCGAAGAAGCGCTCGTTGGCCTCGACGCGCGCGGCGAGCAGCGCATCGACGCGGCCGGCCCCGCGTCGCGACCGCGGCGCTCACACGGCCGCTCCCGCGGCGCTGCGCGCGGCAGCGCGGTGAACCAGTCGCGCAGCTCGTCGACGCCCTCGCCGGTGCGCGCGCTCACGAGCATGTGCTCGACGCCCGGATGCACCGCGTCGAGGTGGTGCAGGAAGCTGGTCCATGTCGAAGTCGACGTGCTCGAGCAGGTCGATCTTGTTGACGACGACGAGCTCGCAGGCGCGGAACATCAGCGGGTACTTGAGCGGCTTGTCCTCGCCCTCGGCGACCGACGAGACCATGATCCGCGCGTCCTCCCCGACGCGGAACTCCGCCGGGCAGACGAGGTTGCCGACGTTCTCGATGATCAGCAGGTCGAGCTCGTGAGAGCGGCAGCGCGGGCAGCGCCGAGCGGACCATGTTGGCGTCGAGATGGCACTCGCCGCCGAAGCCGCCGTCGGTGTTGAGCTGCACGACCGGGATGTGCAGATGGGCGAGCCGATCGGCGTCGAGGCTTCCCTGCACGTCGCCCTCGAGCACGCCGGCGCGCACGCCGTCGAGGCCGTGGTGGCCGAGGACCCTCTCGAGCAGCGTCGTCTTGCCCGGCGCCCGGCGCGCTCATCAGGTTCACGACCGTCACGCCGTGCGCGGTCGAAGTCGTCGCGGTTGGCCCGCGCGATCGTGTTGTTGGCGTCGAGCGCGTCCTCGACGACCCGGACCTTCACGCGATGCACGGTTCCTCCTCGACCTCGATCGACTCCACTTCCAGCTCGCTCCCCGTCGACCACGTCGACCGTCCGCGCCGCCGCACGACGGGCAGCGGAACGCGGGAACGTCGATCGTCCCACTCCGTCCCGCAGTCCGCGCAGCGCAGCCGCGCCGGCGACGAGCTCCTGCTCGAGCCGCGCGCCTTCGCAGACGGTGTCGCGCGACGACGATCCCGAAGTAGAAGTCCAGCGAGTCGGGCACGACCTGGCGCAGCGCGCCCGACGCGCAGCCGCACGACGCGTCACCGCGCCGCCCGGCGGCATGGCGGACGGCCGTGTCGACGACCGCCGCGCTGACCGAGAGCTCATGCATACGCCGCGTAGCCGCGTCGGTCGCAGCTCGGCGATCGTCTCGCGCACGAGCGTCAGCGCCCGCGCCGACGGCCGCCTCGACGGCGGGCGTGAGCCCGTAGCCCACGTCGTCGACCTCGCCCGGCTCGCAGCCGATGACGACGACCTTGCCCGGCCAGCCGCCGGTGGCGTTGACGAAGCGCAGCACCGTGTGCGGGTCCATGCGCGTGCGGGTCGATCATCTCGCCGTCCTCGATCTATCCCGCGAACTCCTCGCGCTGGGGCTCGATCACGTACAGCGTGCCCGGGCTCGCTCGCCCTGGCGGCTGGCGTCGACGAGGATCAGCGCGTCGTAGCCGCGCATCACCTCGTAGGCGAGGTCGAGGCCGCTCGTGCCGAAGTCCATCACCGTCACGCCCGAGGGCACGCCCGTCGCGCCTCCAGCCGGCGCGCGACCTCGCCGCCGAACGCGTCGTCCTGCAGCCAGGCGTTGCCGACGCCGGCGACCAGGATCTGCTTCTCGAGGCGGGCTCGGTCACGACAGGACCTCCACCTCGGCGGGCTTGAAGTACAGGTAGCGGCCGATGTCGCGCATCAGCTCGCGGCCGGGGTCGTCGTCGACCGTGACGCCGAGATGCACGGCGTCGTCGTAGTCGATGTAGATGCGCTCGACGGTCGCGGTGCGCCCGGTCGAGCAGGTGGTCCTGGGCGCGTGCCGCCGTCGGCGCGCAGGCGCACGCGCGCCGCCGCGGCCGGTACGTCACGCCGTCGACCGTCGCCTCGGCCTCGCCGCGCCTGGCCGTCGCGCGCGGCTCGGGCGCGGGCGCCGGGTCGCTCATCGTCACGCGCCCGTGCAGCGCGCGGATGTCCTCGCGGCGTCGCCGCGACCGCGCGCTCGACCATCGCCCGCACGGCGGGGTCGTGCTCGGCGATCTGCGTCGCGCTCGTCGTCGCTGAGCGCCAGCACATGCAGCAGCAGCGCCTCCTCGATCTCGGTGGCGTCGAACAGGTCGCCGCGGCTCTCGGGCGCGAGCTGCGGATGGTCGGGGAGCATGATCGCCGCGCCCAGCAGCGCGTCGTCGTCGTCGCGTCGCGAGCACCGGGAACGTGTTCACCGCTGCGCACGCCATCACCGCGGCGGCGCCGTGCTCGGGCGGGTCGATCGGCGAGAGGAAGCGCCCGCCGGCGATCTGCGCCGACGACGTGCGTGGAGAGCAGGCTCGAGCCGAGCGCCGCCGCGCGGTCGAGGCCGCGTCGGCGGCGACCGGCGTCGTGTTGTGCACGCACATCGTCACGCGCGCGAGGCCGCTCGTCGAAGCGCTGCGCGGCCATGCGCATCCGGCCCGTCACGCCGTCGAAGGCGAACTCGGTCACGGCGCCGTCGAGCTCGAGCGCCGCGAGCGGCGTCGCCGGCAGCGCGACGCGCCGCTCGACGCCCTCGTGGCGCTCGCCGCTGGGCTGCAGGAAGCGCACCGTCGAGCGCCAGCGTCGCCTCGTCGGGCCCGTCGACGATCGCCCTGCATCCGGATCCGGTCGAACGTCGTCGGGCTGCCCTGCGCGTACGCGGGCGGGTAGACGATCCCGAACGGCGTCGGCGTCGCGTTCTTGGTCGCGCCCGGCGTGTAGGGGTAGAGCGCGTAGCCCTCCCAGAGCAGGGTGGTGACCAGCTCGTCGAGCATCACGGCGTCTCCGAGCAGCTCGGCGACGGTCGCGTCGAACGAGTGGATGCCCTTCGCGGGCCTTGTGGCGCTGCAGCGCGTCGAGCGTCTCGGTCGACAGCCGCACCCAGCCGCCGCTCGGATAGACGTTGGTGATGCGCGCGCTTCCACGCCTCGACCGGCATCTGCCACGTCGCCGAGCACGCCCACGGAACGCGCGTCACGCGCAGCTGTTCGCCCTCGTCGCGGTAGAGCACCATCCCGGTGAAGTGGAACGACAGCGGGACCAGGCCGTCGCGCAGCGAGTAGAAGTACTTGCTCGCGGCGATCTCCAGGTCGTACGTGCACGGCACCTCGAGCTCGAACGACGTCGCGCCGGTGAAGCTCGGCACCAGCGTGTCGACGCGCGCCCAGTTGAAGCTGTGGGTGGTCGCGCCCCAGCGCTCGGGCGAGCCGAACAGCTCGACCAGGCGCTCGCGCGTCGCGGCGTCGTAGGAGCGCCGCGCCGGATCGACCTGGATCTGCGTCTGCAGCGCGATCGCGTAGATCCCGCGGCCCTCGGGATCGGACACGTGCAGCTGGAAGCGCATCGTGGGCGCGAGCGGCGTGCTCACGGGCTCGACCTCGAGCACCGTGAACACCGGGTCCTGCAGGCGCGCCTTCGGAACCGGCCGCGGGCGGTCGACGTCGAGGTCAGGGTCTGACCCACAGCACCGGGAACCGGTCGCGAGGTCAAGACGCACCCACCATCGCGCGGTCGTGCAGCTCGTCGAAGAACTCGGCGACGGCGGACTCGATCGCGCGGCCGCCGGAGATCCCCTCCCAGCGCGACTTGATCATGCCGACGAGCCGGTAGCACTGGTCGATCGGCGCGATCGCGTACTGCGGCGGATCCGCGAGCCGGTTGATCACCAGCGCCTCCGCGTCGGACTCCAACCGGTCGAGGACCGGATTGGCGTCGCACATCGCGGCCCACGGCGAACAGGTCGACCTCGGACTCCGTCGCGCCGGCCGGGCTGGGGTACAGCGCGACGACCGTTCCGGTCATGCTCGAGCGCATGACGAACGCCAGGCCGATCGGGATCTGCAGGCCGGCCCACAGCTCGTCGGCCAGCTCGAAGTCGTCGAGCCACAGCGTCCGCACGCCCGCGGGCCGGTACTCGGCCTCGCCCGAGTGCATCGACCAGCACGTCTCGCACACGCACACGATCCGTCGCTCGGAGAGGTGCAGCAGGTGGCGGTGGTCGTCGGCCAGGCCGGACGGGCACAGCTGGCAGTGCCCGGTCTCCGCGTGCGCGCCGTTCTGATCGGCAGCGGGGCGCGGCGGGGCGATCGCGCCCGACAGCGCGACCTTGACCGTGCCCTTGCTGCGAAGCAGCGGCACCGGATCGAGCTGGAGCCCGTCGCCGTTGGTGCTGCGCCCGGCGCGCGGCAGGTCGAACGACCCCCCGCAGGTGGCGCAGGTGAGCGTGCCACCGAGCAGCAGGGCGCTGTCGAGCGCGCCGCCGCACTTCGCGCACGTGTTGCGATAGGCGAGCAGCGTGCCGGCGACGTTGGCGATCACCAACCCGCTCGTGACCGAGGCGAGCGCGCCGCGGGGGATGTCGGCGGCGCCGTCGAGTGCGACCCACTCAGGCGAGCTCGCCGGCGGGCGCTTCGGCGGCGGCTTCGTTCGCACCCTCGACGTCCATGCCCTCGAGGTCTGGCGCGGCCTCGCGCAGCGCGGTCTCGACCGCCGACTCGAGCGTCGCGGCCGACGCGGCGCAGCCGTCGCAACTGCCGTGCAGCCGCAGCCGCGCGATCCCCTCGTCCAGCCCGAGCAGCTCGATGTCGCCGCCGTGGGACTCCAGGTACGGGCGGACCTCGTCGAGCGCCTGGCGAACGCGCGTCTCGAGATCCACCGGATGGAGCCCGTGGGCCAGCAGCAGCCCCGACAGGTCCTCGTCGGCCGCGAGCCGCTCGACCAGCTCGCCGCCGCCCACCTCGAGGATCCGCTTCAGCGCGTCGCCGTACAGCGCCACAAGCGCGGCCGCGAGCTCCTCGGCGCACTCGCGCGCGGCGGGGTCGGCGATCTCGTCCAGGCGCTCGGTGAGCGCCTGGACTTCATCGACCGCGGTCCACCTATGCCATCCCGGTCGGCGTGTGCACCACCTTGCGGACCTTGCCCTTGCCGTACATGTGCACCCCGCAGGGCAGGCACGGGTCGAAGCTGTGGACCGCTCGCATCACGTCGATGCCCTTGAAGCTGTCGGGCCCGTTCTCCTCGAAGATCGGCGTGTTCTGCACCGCGTCCTCGTAGGGCCCCGGCGTCCCATGGGTATCGCGCGGGTTGGCGTTCCACGGCGTCGGCGGGTACGGCTGGTAGTTGGCGATCTTGCCGTCGCGGATGACCATGTGGTGCGACAGCACGCCGCGCGCGGCCTCGTGGAACCCGACGCTGATCGTCTCGTCGGGCACCTTGAAGTCGTTCCACGACTTCGTCCGGCCGGCGCGCACCTCGGCGAGCGCCTTCTCGCAGCAGTACAGCCCCACGAGCGCCGAGTAGGCCTGGTGGTAGCT
>CAWCEB010000073.1:0-10825 GCA_963794105.1 uncultured Actinomycetes bacterium
TAGTTAGTTGATAGAAGCTGTTCAAACTCTCCGCTATCGTCTTAACTGCCTCGTCCTCCGTTGAGTACGGCTTACTCAACGACTCAACAGCTTGCCGTTTTAGATAAGGGAGTGAAGGATTCAGTCTTCCCGCGGCAATCGATTGGTCCAATGCAACGTCTGGTGATAAGTAATTGTGAGACCGCGGCAGGTGCACCTCGGGCACCTTCAGCCTCGACCGGCCACGGGTTCATGCGCTCGTCCCAGTTGGCGTAGTCGCGGTTGGCGACCTGCAGGGCGATCGGCGAACCGAGGGTCCGGCCGTGGCGGACGCCGCCCGTGACCTCCGCGCTGTCGCGCTCGATCTTCATGCGCCCGCCGCGCCCATGGCCGAGCTGACGGCGCGCCATGTCGCGCCCGATCGCCTCGTGATCGAGCGTGAGACCGGCCGGAAGGCCTTCGACGATGCACGTCAGGCCGGGGCCGTGGGACTCGCCGGAGGTGATGAGGCGCAGGGTCGCCATGCGACCCCACACCCTATTGAGCGTCAGCCGCCCCAGGTGGTGCCGGCGAGGCTGGAGGTGTGCGCGGCACTGGCGAGGCCGGTGCTGGCGGTGCTCGCCGACGCGATCGCGCGGCGGGCGTGGCGGCGAACGAGGACGCCGCGCTTGTAGGAGTAGATGTAACGGCCCATGCTCTGGTCGCCCTCGGCCTTGAGCTCGTGGACGACGGTCTTGCCGCCCTTGGAGACCCGGCGGGCGGCGCGCGCCGAGGCCGCCTTGCCCGTGACCTTGTCGTGGAAGACCTTCAGGAGGTCGAGCTCGTACTGCACGATGCCCGCGTTGCCCTGGGCGACGTCGAAGAACTCGGTGTCGCCGGCCTTCATCTCGATCGTGTCGCACTGCGTCGGGTTCGGCTTGCAGGTGCCGTCACCGGTCGCGGTGGCATCCGACGAGACCAGGAAGACCGCGGTCTTGTGGTCGGACAGGATCCCCAGGAAGATGAAGAACGGGTCGGAGGGCGACGGCAGCGGGGTGAGCCGCGGGATGTCGTGGCGCACCTTCTGGTTGCCCGGATCGCCGAAGCGCAGGTTCACGCGCCACACGTCGGTGACGGTGTCGCGCTTGCCGCCGCCCGAGCCGGGGACGATCGGCGTCACGCTCGGCCCGCTCGGCAACCCGAGGCCCGCCGACGGGCTCGACACTGCGGGCGTGCCGATCGAAGCCGGGGTGGTCGCCGTCGTCGGCGGCGCGGCCGCGGCCGGGGCCTTGTGCTGCGCGAACGGGTTGCGCACGGTGCCGGGGTGATCCGTGGGCGCGGTCGAGGGCGTGCTGACGGAGATCGCGGCCTGCGCGGTCCCGCCGGCGGCCGTCGCCGCACTGCCGAGCGGCGCGGCGGCGTCCGGTGCGGGCGCGCTCGAGCCGCCGCCGAGCATCACCGGCACGGCCACGAGCGCGGCAACGAGTGCCACCGCGACGGGCCACAGGCGGCGATCGACGAGGTCGTTGAAGATGCTGCGGACCGCGCTCATCGCGCCCCTCCGGTGATCGATGTTGCAGCGGCGGGCGCGGCCGGCGAGCCGGTGCTCGCGGCGGGCGCGGCGCCAGTCGCTGGGCCCTGCGCCGTCGCGCCGGCGGTCGCGCCCTCGCTATCGGGCACGAGGTACGCGGTTGCGTTGATGCTCGCCTTGACCGCGGGGAAGCCCAGGCGGGAGGCCGTCAGCGAGAACGCGTCGACGGTCAGCAGGCGGCCGCGGACGGACAGCTGGTCACCGCTCCCGACGGTGGCGAAGCGCTGGATGCCCGAGAAGAAGCTCTCCATGTGGAAGAAGCTGCCGTCGAACACGAAGGAGAACGGCATCGTCGGGAACCCGGCCGAGCCGACCGCGGAGCCCGGCGGCAGGCCGGCGACAGCCGACTGCGTGGCGGGAACGCCCGTCGAAGGCGTGGACGCGGTGCCGGACGTCGCGCCCGGCGTGCTCGCGGCGGTGGTCGAGGTGCCCGATGTCCCGCTCGGCGGTGTCGCGCCGGTCGTCTTCGCGTCAGAGCCGGACGCCTGGCTGACGGCCGCGGCCTGCGCCGCGGGCGTGGCGGCCGCAGGGGCCGGCGCGCCCGAGCTCTCGAGCTTGATCGAGCGGAAATCGATGTGGGTCCCAGTCGACACGTGGTCGAGCTGGTAGACGAGTGACAGCACGTCGTCGTCGGCCGGGACGGCCTTACCGAGCTTCGCGACGGTCGCGTAGTCGGCGTCGTAGCGATCGCGCGCAGCTGTGCCGGCCGTCGTGGCCTGCCGGGCCGCGTCGAGGCGCTGCTGAGCCTCGGAGATCTTCGCGTTGAGGTCGGCGGCGTCCTTGCGCTTCGGCGACAGCCCGAGGAACCAGAAGGCGGCCAGCAGCACGACGGCTGCCGACGACGATCGCGGCGAGACGGTCTCGTGAGGTCACGGGGTGCTCCCGGTCGTGGTCGTCTGGGAGGCGGGAGTGGCAGTGCCGGCAGCGGCGGGCGCTGCCGTCGCGGCCGGAGCGGCGACCGCCGGCGGAGCGGCGAAGATGATGAGGACGTCGAACTTCGCGACCTTGTCGCTGTAGCGGCAGTCGCCATCGCCCGCGGCGCCGGAGCCGCTGGAGTCCGAGCCGGGAAGCACGGTGGCGTCGGGCTTGGCGGACTCGGCGAGCGTCACGTGCTCGACGCCGTCGATCAGGCGCAGGCGGCTCAGCATCAGCGAGACATTCGACTGGCCCGGGATGCAGCCGACGACGTCGATCGCCGGGCCGGGGTTCGAGCCGCGCAGCTGCAGCGCGGTGCCGCCCCCGGGAGGAGCCGGCGCCGACGGCGAGACGCTGCCCGCCAGCGAGGTGAGGTGGGCGTCGCTCGGGATCACGCGTGCGATCTCGTGCATCACGTGGGCCCAGTCGAAGCGGCTGCGCGCGATCGAGGCGACCGTCTCGGCGCGCTTCTTGCGCAGGTCCGAGAACGTGGAGTACGCGGCGAGCTTGTTTGCCTGCGTCTCAGCGGCGTTGGCCTGCTGCGAGACGCTGGCCAGCTGGGAGCGGCGATCCTTGACGGTCTTGCCGGTCAAGCGTCCAGGCCGCGGCCATCAGGACGAGCACGGCGAGGCCGCCCAGCAGCGCGTACGCGGGGCCACCGGAGCGGCCGCCGGCGGCGCCGCCGCGGCGCTCCTCGGACGGGATGAGATTGACGGCCTTCATGCGTGTGGGCCCTCCGCGACGGCGAGGCCGGCGGCGACGGTCAGGCGGCCCGCGACGATGCCGTCAGGCGCGCCGCCGAGGACCATCTGCTCGACCGGCAGGCCCAGCTCGGCGCTCAGCGCCTCGGCGAACCCCGGGATCGACAGCGCCGCGCCTGTCAGGACAACGCGGCCGACGTGCGGCTGGGCATCCTGGGCGGTGTGGAAGTCCAGCGAGTTGCGAGCCTCGACGGCGATGCGCCGGACGCCGTCCTGGAGCACCAGGCGGGCCTCGCTCACGATCGCCTCGTCACCCGCGATGTCCTGGACCGGCGCGGTCAGGCCGACGTGGTCCAGCCAGGCGCGGGCATGCTCGAGCGTGAGCGCCTTGCGCTCGGCGAGCTCGACCGCGAGGGCCTCGGTGCCACCGCCCACGACGCGGGTGAACAGGCACTGCGCGCCGATCGCGACGGCGAGGTTCGTGAGGCCGCCGACGGACAGGTACATGACCGGCTCGTCGGGCCCCGGGCGGTGCAGCGCGCGGATCATCGCGAACGCGGCGAGGTCGATGCCCTCGGGGCGCAGGCCGGCGGCGCGCGCAGCGGCGAGCACCTTGTCGACCATGTCGCGCCGGGCGGCGACGAGCAGAACGCGCTGGCGCGGCCCGTCGCCGTTGTCGACGATGTCGAGCGGCTGGAAGTCCAGGACCGCCGCGTCGAGCGGCATCGGGATCTGGTCCTGCGCCTGGAATCGCACCGCCGTCTCCAGCTCCTTGCGGTCGCTGATCGGCGGAAGCTCGATCGTGCGCACGACGATCTTCGCGTTGGCGATGCCGATGCGCACGCGCTTGTCGAGGCCCTTGTTCTCGCGGTACAGCGTCCGCAGGGCGGTCGGCCAGGCCCTCCACGTCGGCGACCTCGCCGTCGCGGACGATGCCGGGCTCGAGGTCGACGACCGCGGCGCGGTCGATCGCGATGGAACCGTTGACCGAGACCTGCGCGGCCGTGACCGTGCTCGGCTCGATGTTCAGGCCCACGAGGGGCTTGCTGACGCGCTTTGCCATGAGTTGGAGAAGGAGTCCCTGCTGGTGCCGGATCGCCTCTGGCATCGGCTTCCATTGCCGTGTGCCTGAAGGCGGGAGGTTCTGCTCGTTCTTTCGTCCAAGGGCCCGGGAAACTTGAGTCCCGCGATGCCCTTTGAGCAGGTTTCCGTCAGAACCGGTCTGCGTAGGCGTCTGCGACGGCGTCGCCGGCGAAGATCGCGATCACCCCGCCGAGCGCGAGGAACGGCCCGAATGGGACGGTGGTCTTGCGGCCCTCCTTCGCGCCGACGCGGGCGATGATCACCGCGCCGACGACGACGCCGGCGACGAGGCCCACCAGGATCGCCAGGCCGACCGCGCGGCCCAGATACAGGCCCATCACCCCCGCGAGCTTCACGTCCCCCATCCCCATGCCGCGCGGGTAGGCGATCGCGGCCAGCAGGAAGAACCCGCCGGCGGCGGCGCCCGCGATCAGCTGCTCGACGACGAAGTCCATGTCGAACAGCACCCCGATCACGATCGCGACCACCGCGGCGGGGCCGGTGATCCGATTGGGGATGATCCGGTGCTCGAAATCGATCATCGCGATCGGGATCAGGATCGTCACGAGGACGATCCCCAGCGCGATGCCTGCCGCGTCGTCCCAGCGCGCCCAGACGACCAGCGCCCACAGCGCGCCGGTCAGCGCCTCGACGAGCGGGTAGCGCACGCTGATCGGCGCGTTGCAGGACCGGCAGCGACCGCGCAGCAGCAGCCACGACAGCACCGGGATGTTGTCGTAGGGCTTGACCGGAGCGCCGCACGACGGGCATCGCGACGGCGGGTGTGCGAGCGACTCGCCCCGCGGCAGCCGGTAGGCCACGACGTTGAGGAACGATCCGATGATCAGGCCGCCGAGGGCGGCGAGCACGATGGCCGCGACCATGTCAGGGGACTATCGGAGGCAACCCGGACGGAGCGCCGTCAGGTCTTGATCTCGCGCCAGGTGTTCTGGATGAGGCCGGCCAGGCCGTAGCCCTTGACGGCGCCCAGCGCGCTGTCCTCGTACTTGATGTTGGTGTTCGAGGTACCACCGGCCGAGACGACCCCGTCGCCGTCGGCGAACACGCCCCCGTGCAGCGTGCCGGAACCGTTGAGGCTCAGGATCACGCCGCTGGAGTTCTGCGCGTTGACGCAGTAGATGACGCCCCAGTAGTCGCCGGTGCCGCCCAGGGTCAGCGTGCCGTTGTTGACCAGCAGCAGGCCTGGGGCGGCCTGCGAGTTGATGGTGGTGTTCGAGCTGTAGCTGCAGTTGCCCGACTCGATCCAGACGATCGTCCCGGTGGGCCAGGTTGCCGGGCAGGTGGCGAAGTACTTGCCGTCGGCGATCGCGCGCGCCTTGAGCTGATCGCGCGCGAACTGGGTCATGGCGGGGTTGCTCGTGTAGCCGGTCTGGACATGGCCCGCGTATGGGCTGATCTGGGTCTGCACCAGGCTGTCCCACTTCGCCTGTGTCTGCGTCGGCGACGTGCCGAGCGGCTGGTCCAGGCACGCCGGCGACTCGTTGTTGCGCCACGCTGCAGCGCACCCCGACGAAGCCGTTGGCGCCCGTGCCGTTCGTCGTGTCGACCACGACCTTGTTGCCGGAGTTCGTCGACACGAAGCGGCCCGCGACGACGGCGGCGTGCGGGAGGTCGAGCCCCTCCTCCTCCACGCGCACGAGCTCGATGATCGTGCGCGTCTTGCCGCGCGCGGTCACCTGCGAGCGCACCCACATGCGCCCGTCGGCATTGGCGTCGTAGGCGGGCTGGGCGAGGACCGTCGCGTCCGAGTAGAAGTTCGGCGACGTGCCGCCGTTGTCGTGGACCTGCGTCGACCACGTGACGCCGATCGCGTCCGGCGAGGCGATCAGGTTCGCGAGCGCAGTGGCGTTCGGGCAGCGCGTCGTGGTCGAGGCCGGCGTGCAGACCGGATACGGCGTCGCGCTCTGCCCCGCGCCGGGCCAGTCGCGCGACAGCGCGTAGATCTGCATGTTCATCGCCGCTTCGGCGTAGTTGAACGAGGTCTCGCGCTTGCGCGGTCATCGCGCCGAGCTTCGTCTGGCCGTCGACGTAGGTGGCGACGCCGAGGATCGTGCTCGAGCATGATCGCCATCAGCAGCATGGCGGTTACCAGGGCCCAGCCCTGCTCGTCGGCGATGCGTTCGCGTGCGGTCATGGGACGTGGATGCTCACGGTCGAGGAGTTGCCGGGCAGGCCGGCCGGATCGAAGACCTGCAGCTGCATCGAGTGGTCGCTGTTGGCGGTGACCGGATAGGAGTACGTCACGCCGCGTCCCCTTCTTGACGCCGCCGTCCAGCCAGCTGTACTGCAGCGCGTCGCCCTCGGGGTCGTAGGACTGCGAGCCGTTGAGGACGATCGCCGAGGACCCGTTGAGCGCGTAGGTGAACGATGCGACGGGCGCCGCGTTCTGGTTGCGCAGGAACACGCCCGACGTGATGTGCGTCTCGTTGGGCGTCTTGGTGGGATCCAGGTCGGAGTACAGGTCGACATGGATCTCGCGGATCGCGGTCAGCGTGGACGAGTCGAACGTGAACAGCGGCCGGCTCTGGCCCCCGTAGGTGTTCGTGATGTTCGATGCGAGGACGGTTGTGCTCGACCAGCCCGTGCCCGGGCACGCCCCCGTCGACGGGGCCGCGGGGGTCGCGAGCGTGACCCACTTCTGATCCTGCATGTAGAGCTTCTCGTTCGCAGGCGTCGACTGGTCCAGGCACCAGCGCACGCGCTTGATGTTCGCGGCGTTGGCGCCGGTGTTGGGACCGACCGAGTCGACGGTCTGGAAGACGAAGTCGTAGTCGCTCGCCTTGTCGACGGCCTGCGGCTGCGCGATCGTCGGGCTGGCCAGGTTGCGCAGGTCGCGGACGATCCGGTCGGCCGACGTGCGCGCGGAATCCTGGGCCGCCGTCCGGTCGACGGTGCGCCGGCTGAGGATGTCGAAGTTCTGGAACGTGACCAGCGTGGCGGCAAGCACGCCGCCGAACATCGACATCGCGACGAGCAGCTGGACCAGGCCCATCTCGCCCCGTTCACCGGACAGGCGCGCACGGATCACTTGGTCACCGACAGGGACGAGGACTCGGTGTAGCTCTGGTCGACCGCGACGACGTAGTAGGTGTGCACGTCGCCGTTGGTCGACGAGTCGGTGTACGAGTACGTCGTCCCCGTGGACGTGCGCCCGAAGTAGTCGTTGATCCAGTCGGTCCCGTCGCGGTAGATCCGGTAGAACTGGATCGAGTCGCCGGCGTCGGGATCGGCAACGGCCGGCGCGGCCCACGACAGCACGGTGTTCGACCCGGACTTCGCGGCGAACAGCGAGGCCGGCGCATTCGGCGGAAGGTCGATGCCGGGAATCGTCACGAGGGCGCTGTGGTCCCCGTTGCGCAGGGCGCCTCCGGAGTCGCGATCCACCGCCACGACGTAGTACTGCTGGTCGCCCGACGGCATCCCGTTCTCCCGGCAGCGGGTGATCCGCGTGAGATTGCAGACGAGCTGGTCGGATCCCGTCTGGACCCGGTAGGCGCGGTAGCCCTCGACGTCGCGCTCGGAGTTGGCGCCCCACTCGAGGTAGGCGTTGCCGTTGTTGCGCCCGGCGTGCGGGTTGGACGGCGGGTAGGGAGCGCGGCGGTTGACGATGACCGTGGAGGCCTTGGCTGTGCCCGCTTGGCCGTAGGCGTCTGTTCCCTTCGCGGACACGACGTACGTGCCGTCGAGGATCTCGCCGGTGAACGGGGCCGGGCCGCCGTAGTCGACGGTCCCGAGGTCCCACTGGAAGACCCAGTTGAGGCCGGAGCCGGTCCCCTGGCCCTGCGCGGTGCCGTCGACGTACCACGACACCGCGGTGGGCGGCGTGTTGAACGTGACGTTGAAGTTGATGAGCTGGTCGCCCTGGCCCATGGACTTGCTGGCCGGCGTCATCACCGTGACGGCCGGCGCCGCCGCGAGGCCCGGGTTCGGCACCGTCGTCGACTGCAGGGCGTAGCGCTTGCCGAGCCCCTTGTTCCAGCGCACGAGGACGACGACGCGCTTGTAGTCGTTCGGATTCGTATCGACGCCCGTGCAGTTCGTGCACGCGCCACCGGTCGTGTCGGCGAGCCCGTCGACCGCGCCGTCGAAGTTCGAGTCGATGCCGCAATCGCCCGCGGCGGCGCCCGAGGCCGCGCCGGTGCCGGCGATGCTGCCGCTGGAGCCCAGGTACGTCGCGCACTCGGTCGGCGACGTCGTGCCGGTGCCGTTGATGCAGTACCCGGCGGACTCGTGCGGTCCCTGCCCGTCAGTCGGGTCGTCGACGGCGCACGTGCCGATCGCCACCGAGTACTTGACGTTGCGCCGGGTGTAGGTCCAGCCGGTCGACAGCATGGTGGAGTCGGTCAGGCCCGAGGTCGCCTTGATCTTCCCGACGATGGCGTTCTGCATGAGCTGGTCGTACGGGATCGCGCGCGCCGCCTCGACGATCTCGCGCTCCAGGGACACGCCCTGCTCGCGAGCCCGGTTGGCGGCGTGTGACGCTGTCGGACTGGACCACGATGCCCAGCACGCCGAGGACGCCGACGACCAGGATCACAGACGTCAAGGGCGCGGTCCGGTGGCTCCGGGCAAAGGGCCCGGGCTCGGTCTTAGAACCGACCGGATCGGCGTGTGGGGGGCCTCGGCCGGCGCCTACCTGGGCTCCCTACTTGCCCTGACCGCGAGCGAGGCCGACCTCGAGGGCGACGTCGGCGGCAACCTCGACCACTCCAGCGGCGTGCAGGCGGCCGTCCACTGGTTCGGTCAGTCCGACCTGCTCACATCAGGATCACGGACCGCGGTCGAGGCGCTTTCCTGCCGTTCGCGTTCGAGACGGGCCTCCTCGGCGTGGGTGATCTCGCCAGCGTGACCGAGCGGGCCCGTCGTTTCGGCCTGGTCGGCCGGGTCTCTGCACAGGCACCGCCGTTCCTCATCGCTCACGGCGACCGCGACCACATCGTCGCGGTGTCCGAGGGCGAAGCACTGCACGATGCCCTGAGCCGCAGCGGCGCGGACACCACCTTCCTGCTGATCGGTGGAGAGGGCCACGAAGGGCCGCGGTTCGACGAGCCGGCCGTGCTAGCAATGACGGCAGCGTGGCTCCGGGCCAAGCTGCTCACCTCCGCCAACCCGCTCAGCGCTTTCTCCCGGCTCGATTGCTGGTTCCGCCTAGCTTCTCATCGCACACAGAGTGGGCACTCTCGTTGACGATGAATCTGGCTTCAGCGGCCAAACCGGCCTCCCGAGGAGCACGCTGAGCGACCGCCGAGCGAAGCCCGACAGGGTCGGAGCACTCTCTCCGCTCATGGGGTGTGCCGCAAGCCTGGTTCGTGGGCTTTCCCAATGAGGGGGAAGGCATAACGGACACGGTTAGCACCAAGGTTGCTCGTGCTGGGTGCCGCCGGGCAGACGGATGGCCTTGGCCTTGGTCTGGGCGTCGTACTGCTTCGGCATGGCTGCCACCTTCCCAATCAAGCAGGTATGCACCAAACCGAACGATTCAGCCAAGACCCGCGGGAGGTTGGTCAGGAGAAGCGGATGGCGGACACCCGGGCAAGTCTTGAAGGACACCGATCCCTCCGAGACGGGCGGCAAGGTGTCGAGGCGCTCCTGCGCCTCGTCCAGGTCAGACGCGCTAAGCACCATCCACAGCCGTTGCCCGGGCTCATCGATCCAGCCACCGTGGAACATTCCTGAGTCAGTCATGGGGCCGAGCCAGGCGGACGCGGCGCTGCGGGACTGGTCTCTGATCGGCTCGTGGATGGTTCCCTCGGCGACGATCAGCATGGTGGCAGGCTACCTGAACGCGGTCGAAGACTGGCGTCGATAGCCCGATGATCTTGTCGAGCACGGTCCTACGGACCGGGGCACCGCTCCATCCAGGAGTCAGCCCGTTCGACCTGATAGGGCGGCGCCGGCGCCGACATGTGGCCCCTGTGTGCTCCCCACCTGCATGACAGACGCTTGCCATGCGTCGTCCGCAAGGGGCAGCGGCACAAGGCGCTGGTGTAGCAAGCGCCGTTATCGAGGATCTGGCACATCGCCGTAACGGAATCGTCCGACGGGAACGAGGCCACGTCGCAGCGATGGGTTGGCGGTCCTGCGGGTTTGCGGCCTTGCTGCTCAGGACGCGGGTGCCGGCTCCGCGGCTGGAAGCGTCCAGGATCCGTCGAAGAACGAGGGTTGTGGTCGGTAGAGGCGGACGAGGTAGTTCCAGCCGGCTGGGACGGGGATGCTGTTCGGCCTGGTGGGTTCGCCGGTGACGAACCGGACGGTGACCGAGCCGTCAGGGTTAGGGATGGCGGTCACGCTGTTGACGGTGTAGCGGTCGTAGGGGTTCTGTTCGAAGTAGCCTCACACGTTGTACACCGAGACTGACCAGAACGCGTCGGAACCGTCGACTAGAAACCTTCAGCCCTTGTCGGGAGGGTCAAAGATCAGCCGAAGTCGTCAACTCTCAGCCGAAACACTGTCGCCATTAACCGAAGGTGAACTGTCAAGCATCAGCCCGAAGGCGCACACCGCTGCGGTGGGGCGGGCGGGCTTGAACCCGCGACCGAGGGATTATGAGTCCCCT
>CAWCEB010000074.1:0-9557 GCA_963794105.1 uncultured Actinomycetes bacterium
TGTTATGCCCTGTTGCTTGGTTTCAGTTGTCCCGTATTGCTTCGACGTCGGGCAGGCCGAGGTCGAGCAGCACGAGGTCCGGATCGGACTCGCGCGCGAGTCGCAGGGCGTCGGCACCCGTCGTGGCGACCAGCGGCTCGAAGCCCTCCCTGATCAGGGCGTCCTCGAACGGCGCGGCGATCGACGCCTCGTCCTCGACGAGCAGGATGCGCGGCCTGGTCATGAGCTGCCAAGGCTCGCGCCGATCGGCCCCGGCGTCATCGGGAGTCGGGCGCACGGCCATCGCGGGAAACCCGCAGCAGCGGCTTTGCCAAACCTTTGCCCGCGGTTGGGCGGCGCATTGGTGGACGCGCTGCATCCTCGCCCGAACACCTCCCAAGGAGCCGATCGTGAGCAGGATCACCAGTCATGTCGCCATTGCCACCGCCGCGCTCGTCGCGGGCGGTCTGGGGGCGACGGCGTTCAGCAGCCCGGATCCGGTACGGCAGGCAACCACGATTCCGGGGCGCCCGCTGCCGCCACAGGTGCGAACCGTCGTCGTCACCAAGACGATCCATCGCGTGCGCCACGTCCGCGTGCATCCGCACCCGGCGCCGGTCGCCGCGCCCCCGCCCGCGCCGGTCGCCGTGGCGCCGGTGCGCTCCCCGGTCGCCATCAGGCGCCCCGTCGCGATCCGCCCCGCTCCCGCAACGCAGCCGCTCAAGACCCGCACCAGCGGGCACGGCGGCGGCGGCGAGCATGACGGCGCCGAGCATGAGGGCGGCGGCGATGACTGAGCGCCGCCGCGCCGCGCGCCGGGGGCCGCGCCCGAGCGCCATCGCTGCCGGAGCGCTTGCGCTGTTCCTGACGGTGCTCGTGCTGCTCGCGTGGCAGGTCCGCTCGGGCCGTGACCCGGCGCTCGGCGCCGGCCGTCCGGCCGTGCGCGTCGCCCAGGCGCCCCCGCGGCAGGTGCTCGTCAGGAAGATCGTCCGCCGCGTCATCGACGAGAAGGTCGTCGAGCGCGACGACGCGCCGGTCCTCGTCGCCTCCGTGCCCGCGGCCGCTGCGCCCGCCGTGCAATCGGCGCCCGCGGTCGTGTACGCGGCGCCTGCCCCGGCGCCGGCGCCTGCGCCCGCCCCGATCGTGACGAAGACATCATGAGCGAGATCGCCTTCGACGCCATGGGGTCGCGCGTGCGCATCGTCGCGGAGGCGCCGCTGTCGGTCTCGGACGCCGGCCCCGATGCTGCGCTGGCGGCTGCTCGCGCTTGGACCGAGGACTTCGCGCGGCGCCTGTCGCGGTTCCTGGAGTCGAGCGAGCTGTCACGGATGAACGCGGACCCGCGGCCCGTCGCTCCGGCTTCGGCGCTGTTGCGGGCTGCCGTCGGTGCGGGGCTCTGGGCGGCCCAACGGACCGGTGGACTGGTGGACCCGACGCTCGTCGGCGCGCTCGAGTCGGCCGGCTATCGCGCCTCGCGCGCGGGCGTTCCCGCCGTGCCGCTCGCCGAGGCCCTCGCGGCCGCGCCGCCGCGCCGCCCGGCTCGTCCGGACCGCGCTGCGCGGTGGCGGACGGTCCGCGTCCTCGATGAGCAGGGGTCCGTGGCGCGTCCACCCGGTGTGCGCTTCGACACGGGCGGCACGGGCAAAGGGCTCGCTGCCGACGCGCTGCTCACTCGGCTCGCCGGCTACGGCCGCGTCGCGGTCGACTGCGGAGGTGACGTCCGCGTCGGTGGGCCGCTTGCGGCGGCGCAGCCGTTCCAGGTGGACGTTCAGCACCCGCTGGGCGGGGAGGTCGTCATGAGCCTGCAGGTTGGCGCCGGCGCCGTCGCGACGTCGGGCATCGACGTCAACGTCTGGCGCTGCGCCGACGGGACGTTCGCGCACCACCTGCTCGATCCCAGCACCGGCGAGCCCGCGTGGACCGGTCTGGTGGGAGCCACGGCGCTCGCGCCGACGACGCTCCAGGCCGAGACACTCGCCAAGGCGGCGCTGCTGTCGGGCGCCCGCGGCGCCCGTCGCCTGCTCGCCGAGCACGGCGGTGTGATCTTCGGCGAGGACGGGACGGCCGAAGTCGTCGGCGCGCTCAGCCGGCTCGAGGTGGTGGCCGCCTGATGCGCCCACCGGACCCCACGCAGTACATCTTCTGGCTGACGAGCCGTGCGGCGGGCGTGACCGCGTTCGCGCTCGCCTCGGTCTCCGTCGGGCTTGGCCTGACCATGGCCGGGCGCCTGGCGCGCGCCCCGGGTCGCGCGCGGCTGCTGCGCTCGATCCACGAGCAGACGGCCCTCGGTGCCCTCATCGCGATCGTGATCCACGGCGTGGCGCTCCTGGGTGACCGCTGGATGCATCCGGGCCTGGCCGGGATCAGCGTGCCCTTCGCGATGAGCTACCGCCCGCTTGCGACCGGCATCGGGATCATCGCGGGCTACCTGGCGGCGCTGCTCGGACTGAGCTTCTACGCCCGCCGCCGCATCGGCGCCCGCCTGTGGCGGCGCGCTCACCGCCTGACGATCGTCGTCTGGCTGCTCGCCGCCGCGCACGCGCTGACGGCGGGCACCGACGCTGCGACGCCGTGGATGCGCGCGATCCTCGTCGTCTCGGCGGTGCCGATCGCCGGCCTGTTCGCTGCTCGCGTGGCGGGCGGGCGCCGCCGGCCCGTGCGGGTCGCCGCCGCGGAGGCGGCGTCGTGACGCCCCCGGTGGTCATCGCCGGCGGCGGGCTGGCCGCGCAGCGGTTCGCCGAGAGCCTGCGTCGCCACGGGTACGACGGCTCGCTGCACATGGTGTGCGGCGAGCCGACACGCCCGTACGACCGCCCGCCGTTGTCCAAGGAGCTCCTCGCGGGTGAGCGCGCGCCGGCCTCGCTTCGCCTGCGCGATGAGCAGTGGTATCGCGACAACGGCGTCGAGCTGCACCTCGGTGTGGCCGCCACGGGCCTGGACGCGGAGCGCCGGCGGCTCGCGCTCGCCGATGGCTCGGAGCTTCGCTACGAGCGGTTGCTCATCGCGACGGGCGCGTCGCCGCGGGTACCGCCCCAGCTGCGCGGCTTCGACAACGTCCTGACGCTGCGCGACCTCCCGGACGCGCTCGTGCTCGCCGAGCACCTGCGACCGGGCCGCCGGCTGGTGATCGTCGGCGGCGGGTTCATCGGCCTGGAGGTCGCCTCCACCGCGCGTGCGCTGGGCGCCGACGTCGCGGTCGTCGAGGCCGCTGCCGCGCCGCTCGCCGGACCGCTCGGCGCCGAGGTCGGCTCGTGGTTCGCCCGGATGCACCGCCGCCGCGGTGTCACGGTGCTCGCCGGGACGCGCATCGCCGGCGTGCTCGGCATCGCTTCGGTCCGGGAGCTGTCGCTCGACGACGGCACGCGCCTGCCGGCCGACGTGGTCCTCGCGGCCGTGGGCGCCGCGCCCGACACGCGCTGGTTCGGAGGGACGACCGCGCTGCCCGGCGTCGTCGCAGCCGGAGACGTCACGGGCCAGCAGCACTGGGAAGCCGCGGTCCGTGGCGCGGGCAACGCCGCACGCGCCCTGCTCGGGTTGGCGCCGGCGCCCGCGGGCCCGGCGGGGTTCTGGTCCGACCAGCATGGCGTCCGCTTCCAGCTCGTCGGCCACACGACCGGCGCCGATCGCACGACGCTCGACGGCGATCCGGACGCATGCGACTTCAGCGTCACCTACTGGCGCGGCGGCCGGCCGCAGGCGATCCTGCTCGCCGGCCGCTCCGCCGAGCTTCCGGGCGCCCGCCGCACGATTGCAGGCGCGCAGGTGGATGGGACCTCGAACGAACGGAGCGCCGCATGACCCTCGTCCCCACCGTCGACCCCTACGCGTGCGCGCTGCACGGCGACTGCGCGGACGTCGCGCCGGAGATCTTCGCCCTCGATGGCGAGGTCGCCGAGGTCGTCGGAACAGGGCCCGACGACACGATCCTGGCGGCGGCGCGAGCATGCCCGTCGACCGCGATCACCGTGGTGGATCCGGCGACCGGCGAGCAGGTCTACCCCTAGACGGGCGCCGCGGCGGGCGGGGCCACGCGCACCTGCGTCCCGGCCCGCCCGGAGACGAGCGCCGAGGCGTCGGCGAGCGCGCCGATGGCGGCGCGCCGTCCCGTCCGTTCGGCGAACTGCGCGGCCGCGTCGGCCTTCGGGCCCATCGACCCCGCCGGGAGAGCCAGTGCGCGCAGCTGGTCCGGTGTCAAGGAGCCGATCGGGCGGTCGTCGACGAGGACGCCCTCCACGTCGGTGAGCAGCAGCAGGAGGTCCGCGCGGAGCCGCTCGGCGAGCAGCGCCGCGGTGAGGTCCTTGTCGACGACGGCTTCGACGCCACGCAGCCGGCGGTGTTCGCGCACGACCGGCACGCCGCCGCCGCCTGCGCAGATCACCAGCACGCCGGCGCGCACGAGCATCGAGATCACCGGCAGCTCCACGATGTCGAGCGGCAGCGGCGAACCGACCACGCGGCGCAGTCCATCGCCGTCAGGGCGCATGGCCCAGCCGCGCTCGGCGGCGAGGCGGCGTCCCTCGTCGGTCCCATACACCTGGCCGATCGGTTTCGTCGGGTCGAGCAGCCTCGGATCGTCCGCGGCCACGATCGTCTGGGTGAGCAGGGTTGCCATGGGGCGGCCCGGCAGCGTGTTCATCAGCTCCTGCGCGAGCACGTAGCCGATCGCCCCCTCCGTCTCGGCGCCGAGCACGTCGAACGGGGTCGGTCCGTGATCACGGTCCAGCTCCGACTGCAGCGCGAGCAGACCGATCTGTGGCCCGTTGCCGTGCGTGATCACGAGCTCGTTCTGGGCGGCGAGCGGGGCCAGCGCGGCGGCGGCCGCGCCGGCGTTGCGACGCTGCGTCTCCTGGTCGAGGGGCTCGCCGCGGCGCAGCAGCGCGTTGCCCCCGAGGGCGGCGACGATCCGCACTCAGCGCTCCGTCGCGCGGACGAGGGCGTGCACGAGCGCCTGCGCGGTCGGCATGCGGTTGGCGGCCTGGTCGAAGACCAGCGACTGCGGCCCGTCGATCACCTCGGCGGTGACCTCCTGGCCGCGGTGCGCGGGCAGGCAATGCAGGAAGACAGCGCCGGGATGCGCCACGCTCATCAGGCGCGCGTCGACCTGATACGGCGCCAGGTCGCGCAGCCGCGCCTCATGCTCGGCCTCGTCGCCCATCGACACCCACACATCGGTGTACAGGGCGTCCGCGTCGCGAGCCGCCTCGACCGGGTCGTTGGTGATCGTGATCGAGCCACCGTGCACGACCGCCAAGCCGCGTGCGACCGCGGCGACGTTGTCGTCGGGCTCATAGCCCTTCGGCGTCGCGATCGCGACGTCCAGGCCCGCGCGGGCGCCGGTCTCCATGAGCGAATGTGCGACGTTGGTCGCGTCACCCACGTAGGCGAGCCTGAGTCCCTCGAGTCGTCCGAAATGCTCGTGCAGCGTCAACAGGTCGGCGAGCGCCTGGCAGGGGTGGTGGTCGTCGGACAGCGCGTTGATGACGGGGACCGTCGCGGCGCTCGCGAGGCGCTCGAGCGTCGACTGCGCGAAGGTGCGCACCGCGATCGCGGAGCAGTATCCGGAGAGCACGCGACCGGTGTCCTCGATCGTCTCGCCGCGCCCGAGCTGGAGCTCGTCGCCGCTCAGAACCAGTGGCAGCATCCCCAGCCGCTGGGCAGCGGCGGCGAACGAGACGCGTGTGCGCGTCGAGGGCTTCTCGAACAGCGTCACGAGCGTCCGGCCCGGCAGCTCGTGTGTCCAGCCGTACGGAGTGCGCTTCATGCCCGCGGCGTTTCGCAGCACATCGGCGAGCTGATCTGCGTCGAGGTCGGAGGCACGCAGCACGTGCGCCGGCATGGCGGTCTTGGAACGGGCGAGCACGGTCATGACGGGACTCCAGGAAGCGGATCGCGGTGGATGGGGCAGGACATGCAGCGCGGGCCGCCGCGGCCACGGCCGAGCTCGGCGCCGGCGATCGTGATCACCTCGACGCCCTCGCGGCGCAACCGGGTGTTCGTGTCCACGTTGCGCTCGTACGCGACGACGACGCCGGGCGCGACGGCGAGCACGTTGTTGCCGTCGTCCCACTGCTCGCGCTCGGCCTCGAAGCGGTCGCCGCCGGTCGGGATCAGACGCAGCTCGTCGATGCCGAGCGCCGCGCCGATCGCCGTGAACAGGTCCTCGCACCGCTCGACGCCCCGATCTTGCTTGAGCCGGTAGGTCGGGGCGTGCGCGATGCCGGGGTAGTACGTGAACGCGTCCGCGTCGACCATCGTCAACACCGTGTCGAGGTGCATCATCGAGCGCTGCTTGGGCAGGTCGACGGCCAGCACCTCCGCCGCCGAGCCCGCAGCGAACAGCCGCTGTGCCAGTGCCTCCACGGCACCGGCACGGGTGCGCTCGCCCATTCCGACGAGCACGGCACCGCGCCCGATGACGAGGACGTCGCCGCCCTCGAGGTGGGCGGGCGCGCTGAGATCATCGCTCCAGACGTGGGCGCCGGACCCGGCGAACGCCGGGTGATGGCGGTAGATCGCGCGCAGGTGCACGGACTCGCGCCGGCGCGCCGGCTTGGCCATGTCGTTCACCGACACGCCGTCGTAGATCCAGCACGACGTGTCGCGCGTGAACAGGTGGTTGGGCAGCGGCGGGATCAGGAACTGGCTTGACGGCGCGAGTGCCGCAAGCGAGCCACTGGGGAACGGGAGCTCCTCGTAGGTCACGCCGCCGATCAGGGCGTGCGTCAGATCACCGGGCGCAAGCGCGCCGAGCCACGCCGCCAGCTCCGGCCCCAGCTTCGGGCCGGCGTCGACGAGGTCGATGGTCTGCTCGATCACCCAGGCTCGTGCCTCGGCGATCTCGAGCACAGCGGTCAGCAGCTGATCGAGCAGCAGGACCTCGATCCCACGCTCGCGCAGCGCATCGGCGAACGCGTCGTGCTCCTGGCGTGCGCGCTTGACCCAGAGCACGTCGTCGAAGAGCAACTCGTCCTTGTTGGACGGCGTGAGCCGGCGCAGCTCGAGGTCAGGGCGGTGCAGCACGACGCGGCGCAGCCGGCCGACCTCGGAGTGCACGCCGAGGGCGACTGCGGTGGCGGCCGCCGCCCCCTCGCGCTGGCTGATGGTGCTCATGCGGGCACCTCGAGCGTCACGCTGGTGGCCGGTGCCTCGACGGCGAGCATGCCCATCGTCCGCTTGAGTTTGCGATCCGGCATCTCGGTGCTCCTTTGTCGCTGCCCGGGTCGGGGCGATCACGTTGAAGCGATGGTGGCCTGCGCGTCCCGATCCGCCATCGGGCAACCACCTCGAATCGGCGGCGGCAAACTACGCAGCTTTGACCGTAAGCTCCCGGATGGCATCGACCTCGGCTCAGGCCACGATGTCGCGTGATGACGATCGCCGGCGCCACCGCGTATCCCGCCGACCGTGCGGTCGATGTCGCACTTCGCGACGGGGCCACGATCCGCGTGCGCCCGATCCGACCGGACGACGAGGAAGCCCTGCTCGCAATGCTCGAAGGGCTCTCGCTCGAGGCGCGCATGTTCCGGTTCTTCTCGGCCGGAGCGGATCTCGGCGTGGCGGCGCAGTCCTCGTGCGACGTCGACTACTCGGACCGCTACGGCGTGGTGGCCGTGGGCGGGGACGCGCGGACGATCCTGGGCCACGGGATGTACGTGCGGGATGGCGCCGACAGCGCCGAGGTCGCGTTCACGATCGCCGAGGCGCTGCGTGGGGAGGGCATCGCGACGACGATGCTCGCGCACCTCGCGGCCGCGGCCCGCGCGGCCGGCATCCACCGCTTCGTCGCGCACGTCCTGGCGTCGAACCATCGGATGCTCGAGGTCTTCAGGACGAGTGGCTTCGAGGCGAGCGTGCGCTCCGAGCCCGACGGCCTGGCGATCGTGATGCCGACCGAGCTCAGCAAAGGGGCGCAGGAGCGCTACGACGAGCGCGAGGCGAATGCGGCTGCCGCCGCCGTGCGGCGCGTGCTGCGCCCGAGCTCGGTCGCGGTCGTCGGTGCCTCTGCGCGCCCCGATTCGGTGGGCGGCACGATCCTGCGCAACCTGATCGCGGCCAAGTTCACCGGCGCGATCCATGCGGTGAACCCACGCGGCGGCGAGATCGAGGGTCTGCCAGCGCTGGCATCGGTGGCCGACGTTCCGGGTGAGCTCGACCTGGCGGTCATCGCCACGCCTGCGGAGTCGGTGCTCGGCATTGCGCGCGACTGCGCGGCCAAGGGGGTCCACGCGCTCGTCGTCGTATCGGCCGGCTTCGCGGAGACGGGGCCCGAAGGCGCCGCCCGGCAGCACGAGCTCCTGCGCACATGTCGCGATGCCGGCATGCGCCTCGTCGGCCCCAACTGCCTCGGCGTCGCCAACACCGACCCGACCGTGCGCCTCAACGCGAGCTTCGGGCCGGTGCCGCCGGCCGGCAGCGTGGCGTTCATGTCGCAGAGCGGCGCGCTTGGCATCGCCGTGGCGGAGGTGTCGCGCGAGGAGGGCGTCGGGCTCTCCTCGTTCGTGTCGGTGGGCAACAAGTCCGACCTGTCGGGCAACGACTTCCTGTCGTTCTGGGACCAGGACGAGGCGACCGACGTGATCCTGCTGTACCTCGAGTCGTTCGGGAACCCGCGGCGGTTCGCCCGGGTGGCGCGCAAGGTCGCCCGGCGCAAGCCGATCATCGCCGTCAAGGGAGGCCGCTCGGCGGCCGGAGCGCGCGCGGCGGGCTCGCACACCGGAGCGCTGCTGCAGGCATCCGACAGCGCCGTCGACGCCCTGTTCGGACAGGCGGGGGTGATGCGCACCGACACGCTCGGCGAGCTGTTCGACGTCGCCCAGCTGCTGTCCAAGAGCGCCCCGCCGGCGGGCCCGCGCACCGCGATCGTCACCAACGGTGGCGGGCTGGGGATCCTGTGCGCGGACGCGTGCCAGGCCGCCCGGCTCGAGGTCGTCCCCGCACCGGACGCGGCGCAGCGCGACCTCGCCGCGATGCTTCCCGGCGCGGCGGCCGTCGGCAATCCGGTCGACCTGCTTGCCGCCGCGTCGCCGGCGCAGTTCGAGCGCGCGATCGAGCTCCTTGGCTCCAGTGGCGCCTACGACTGCCTGATCGTGCTCTGTGCGACCGCTCGTGACGGACCCGATGCGATCGCGGACGCGGTCCGCCGCGCCGCCGATGCCGCGCCGATCCCGGTGGCTGCGGCCTTCGCGATGCCGCGCGCGCCCGAGGCGACGCGGGGCATGCCGTGCTTCGCTTCCCCGAAGACGCCGCTCGCGCGCTCGGCCGTGCCGCCCGCTATGGGGCGTGGCGCGCCATGCCCGCGGGCCGCGTACCCGAGATCGAAGCCGATGACGGGCGTGCGGCGGCCATCATCGCGACCGCCCTCGCGGTGGACCCGGCTGGCTGTCGCCGGAGGACACCTCCGCGCTGCTCGAGTGTTACGGGATTGCGCAACCGCGCCACGCCGTGGTCGCAACTGCCGGTGAGGCGAGCACGCTGCGCCGGCGCCGGCGGCGCCCTATCGCGCTGGAGGGCGTCGCCGAGGGCCTCGTGCATCGCAGTGGAGCGGGGCGGTCGCGCTGGGGCTGCGCGGGCCGAAGGCC
>CAWCEB010000075.1:0-28685 GCA_963794105.1 uncultured Actinomycetes bacterium
AGGCCCCAGCCGATGTGGCAGAGAAAGACCTGACCCCTCAGGCCCTCAGGCCGCCGGCGGGGCGGGCGCGCCCGCGTAGGCCGCGCGGTACCAGAGCTCCGCGAGGACCTTGATCGACTCGTTGGCGTCCGCGCCGCCGATGATCACGTCGCGGACGATGTGGCCCTCGATCATGCCGAGGAGCGCCTGGGCGCTGACGCGGGCCGGGATGTCGGCCGGGGCGATGCCGCGGCGCTGGTCGCGCGCGATGCGGGCCGTGGCGCCCTCGACGAGGCGCATGATGAACGGCCGCCAGCCCTTCGGCATGCGCTCTCCGCGGCCGGAGTGGCGGGCGGCGAGCAGGAACACGTCCTGGTTGCTGTTGACCACCGCGACGACGCGCGCCAGCCCGGTGCGCAGCTCGCGCCGGGGGTCGCCGATGCCGTCCAGGTAGGGCGCGGCCGCCTCGTAGATCTCGTGGAAGGCGCGCTGAACGAGGCGCTCGACGACGGCGTCCTTCGAGTCGAAGTAGAAGTACACCGCGGTGCGGCTCACGAACGCGCGCTTGGCGATCGCGTCCATCGTGAGGCGCTCCCACGGCGTGTCGGCGAGCGTGTGGCGGGCGGCGTCGAGGATTGCCTCCTCGGTGGCGTTGCGGGAATGGACGGCGACTTCCGGCGTCATGCAAGCAGCTCCGCCAACCGCTCTCGCGTATCGGCCGGGGCGACGATCTCGTCGACGTGGCCGGCGGCGGCGGCGACCTGCACCGGAAGGTGGCGCTGCTCGTAATCGAGCGCGAGCTCGTCGACGTCGGCACCGGCGGCGATCGCTCGGCGCTCGACGAGCTGGACGGCTTGCTTGGCGCCCATCACGCCGATCCGCGCGGTGGGCCACGCGAGGGTGAGGGTTGCGCCGAGGTCTCGGGAGTTCATGACAATGTGTGCGCCGCCGAACGCCTGGCGAAGCGTGACGGTGACGCGTGGGACGGTCGCTGTCGCAAAGGCTCGCAGGAGCGAGGCTCCGTGTCGAATAACCCCAGCTTGCTCCTGGGTTGCACCCGGAAGGAAACCAGGCGTGTCGGCGAGCACGGCGAGCGGGATCCCGAAGCGGTCGCACATGTTCACGAACCACGCGCCCTTCTCGCTTGCGGCTGCATCGAGGCAGCCGCCGAGGTGCCGTGGCTGGTTGGCGATCACGCCAATCGGCGACCCGTCGATCCGGGCGAAGCCCACGACCAGGTTGCGCGCCCAGCGCGGTCCGAGCTCGAGCAGCTCGCCGCCGTCGACCAGTCGCGCGATGACGTCGCGCACGTCGTAGACGCGCCGCGGCTCGTCGGGCACCGTCTCCGACGGGTCCTCCGCCAGCGGCGGGCGCGGCGGATGCAGCGGCAGCGGGCCGCCGATCTGCGACGGCATGTGCGAGAGGAACGCCCGCGTCAGCTCGGCGGCCTCGACGTCGCCACTGGCCTGCAGTTGCGCGACGCCGTTGTGCGAGTGCACCTTTGGGCCGCCCAGCTCCTCGGCGGTGATCCGTTCGCGCGTGACCGCCTCGACGATCTGCGGACCGGTCAGGAACATGCGCGCGTCCGGGCCGGCCATGATCGTCAGGTCCCCCAGTGCCGGCGAGTACGCCGCGCCGCCCGCGCACGGACCGCCGATGACACTCACCTGCGGCACGGTCGCGGTGGACTGGGCGCGGAAGATCGCCGCATAGGCCTGCAGCGACGCCGTGCCCTCCTGCAGGCGCGCGCCGCCGGAGTGGGGGAAGCCGACGACCGGGCAGCCGAGCGCGTTGGCGCGCTCGATCGTGCGCGCGATCGTCTCGCCGCCGGCCGCGCCGAGCGAACCACCGCGGTGGGTGCCGTCCTGCGCCCATGCGCAGACGGCGCGGCCGTTGACACGGCCGCTGCCCGCCACGACGCCATCGCCGACGGCGCTGCGGAGCGCCTTGAACGTGCCCGGGTCGAACAGCAGCTCCAGCCGGACACGGGCGAGCGGCAGGTCATGGACGATGTCGAAGACGGCGCTCATGACTTCGCCACCGCCAGGCAGGCGTTCTGGCCGCCGAAGCCGAACGAGTTGCTCAGCGCGAGCTCGATGTCGTTCGCCTCGCGCGGCGAGCCCGCGACGTGGTCGAGGTCGCATTCGGGGTCGGGCTGCTCGAGGTTGATCGTGGGCGGCAGGACGCCGCGTCGCACGGCCTCAACGCACGTCAGCGCCTCGACCGCGCCGGCCGCGCCGAGCAGGTGCCCGATGTTCGACTTGGTGGACGACACCGGCGGGAGCGCCGCCGTTGAACACCGCGTGGATGGCCCGCGTCTCGATGCGGTCGTTGAACGGGGTGCCCGTGCCGTGGGCGTTGAGATACCCGGCGTCGACAGCCGACGCTCCGGCATCGGCGAGCGCCGCGCGCATCGCGTCCGCCGCGCCGCGGCCATCCTCGGCCGGCTGGGTGATGTGGAACGCGTCGTTGGACGCGCCGTAGCCGGCGATCCGCGCGTAGACCTTCGCTCCGCGCGCGGCCGCGTGCTCGGCGCGCTCCAGCACCAGCACGGCCGCTCCCTCGCCCATGACGAAGCCGTCGCGGCGCAGGTCGAACGGGCGGGACATCCCCTCGCGCGACATCGCTCCCATGCGCGCGAATGCGGCCATGCACAGACCGGTCAGCGCGGCCTCGGCGCCGCCGGCCACCACGACATCGGCCTCGCCGCGTTCGATCATGCGCTTGGCCTCGCCGATCGCGTGGCTGCCCGTCGCGCATGCCGAGGCGATGCTGAACCCGGGCCCGTGGATGCCGAGCTTCATCGCCACGGTGCCCGCGGCGGCGTTGGGCATCATCATCGGCACGAAGTGCGGGGAGACCGCGCGGTCGCCGCCCTCGATCCAGGCGCGGCATTCGCGCTCGAGCGTCTCGAGGCCGCCGACGCCGGTTCCGAGGATCACGCCGGTGCGCGCGGGGTCGGCGGCATCGGGCAGGCCCGCCTCGGCGGCCGCCGCCAGCGCCGCCTTCACCCCGAACTGCGTGAAGCGGTCCGCGCGGCGCGCCTCCTTGGCGGTCATCGCCGGTTCCGGATCGAAGTCCGTGCAGGCGCCGACGCCGTCCGCGATCCCCGAGGCGCCATGCAGCAGCGCGTCGAAGAACGCGTCCGGTGTCTCGCCGAGCGACGTGACGATCCCGCGGCCGGTGACGACGACGTCAGTCAGGGTCTGACCCACAGCACCGCGTTGCGGTCGCGAGGTCATCAGGCGGGGGCGCCCTCGGTGGCGAGCTCCTGGACGAGGGCGACAGCGTCACCCACCGTCTTGATCGCCTTCAGGCGGCCGTCGGCGATCGCGACGCCGAAGCGGTCCTCGAGTGCCTTCACGAGCTCGACGAGGTCGAGCGAATCGACGTCGAGGTCCTGCCACGACTGATCCTCGGTCGCCTCGAGCGCGCCCGGCACCTTGATGGCGTCGAGCTCCTCGCGGATGACCTGAAGGACTTCTTCGTTTGTAGGTACAGCCATTGGGTTGCTCCTTAGGCTCCGAGCCCACCGTCCACAGACAGCGTGGCTCCGTTGACGTACGCCGCCTCGTCGGAGACGAGGAAGCTGACGGCGGCGGCGACCTCGTCGGGTCGCCCGACCCGCCCCGCGGGGACCGCGCCGGCGATGTCGCCGTTGAGGTCCGCAGTCATGTCGGTGGCGATGAAGCCCGGCGTGATCGCGTTGCACGTCACGCCCTTGCGGGCCATCTCTCGCGCCACCGTGCGCGTGAAGCCGAGCAGGCCGGCCTTCGCCGCGACGTAGTTGGCCTGGCCGGGGTTCGCGCGCTCGGCGACGACCGACGACATGTTGACGATCCGGCCGTAGCGCGCCTTCAGCATGTCGGGCAGCGCGGCCTTGGTGCAGTTGAACGCACCGGTGAGGTTCGTGTCGACGACGCTCGACCAGTCATCGTGGTCCATCGAGATCGCCAGCCCGTCGGCGCGGATGCCGGCGTTGTTGATGAGCGCCAGGATCGGTCCGTGCTCCTCGCGCACCCGCGCGAATGCGGCGATCACGGCATCGCGATCGGCCACGTCGGCGTCAGCGCGGCCGAGGCGCGCCACGTTCCAGCCGTCGGCCTCGAGGCGGTCGGCGATCGCGGCGCCGATGCCGCGCGTGCCGCCGGTGACCACCGCGCAGCCCTCGTCAGGCCGTGACATACGCACGCTCCTTCCACGACACGATCCCCGCGCCCCACACGAAGCCCGCGCCGAACGCCGCGAGGCCGATGGTCGCGCCAGGCTCCAGGAGCCCGTCGCGCTCGGCCTGCGACAGCGCCAGCGGGATCGACGCGGATGACGTGTTCGCCACGCGATCGATGTTCAGCGCGACCTTCTCGGACGGCAGCCCGAGCTCGGCCGCGGCCGCCTCGATGATGCGCGCGTTCGCCTGGTGAGCGACGAAGAGATCGAGGTCGCCGACAGTGAGGCCCGCGCGGGCGAGCGCTGTGTTCATCGACTCCACCATGCGCGCGACCGCGTGACGGTAGACCTCACGACCCTCCATGCGCAACAGGCGCTCGTCGCGCGCCGCGTAGAGCAGGTCGGCATGCGCGCCGTCGGAGTGCAGCTCGAAGATCCCGCAGCCGCGCTCGAGCGCGCCGCCCGCGACGACGACCGCGCCCGCGCCGTCGCCGAAGATCACCGCGGTGCCACGGTCGGTGCTGTCCGTGATCCGCGACAGGGCCTCGGCGCCGACGACCAGCACCACGTTCGCGCGGCCGGATTCCACCAGCGCGGCGGCCTGGTCGAGCGCGTAGATGAAGCCTGCGCAGGCCGCGTTGACGTCGACGGCGCCCGCCTCGCGCGCGCCGATGCGCCGCGCGACCTCGGGAGCAAGGCCAGGGGTGAGGCGGTCCGGCGTGAGCGTGGAGACGATCACGTGATCGACCTCGTCGCCGCGCCGCCCAGCGTCGGCGAGCGCGTGGTCGCAGGCGTCGACGGCGATGTCGGCCAGCGTCTGGCGGCCGTTGAGCTGGTAGCGCTCGCGGATGCCGGTGCGGCGCACGATCCACTCGTCGCTCGTGTCCAGGTGCGCAGCGAAGTGGTCGTTGCCGAGCCGGTGCTCGGGCAGCGCTGTGCCGACGCCGAAGAGGCCTGCCTTGAGATTGGTCATGCCGCAACCGCCAGCGTTCGCTTGACCATGCCGGTCAGCAGCTCGCCGGGCCCGAGCTCGACGAAGCGCTCGACGCCGTGCGCGCGCAGCGCCAGCAGCGTCTCGCGCCAGCGGACCGGCTTGAGCAGGTTCTCGGCGAGTTCGCGGGGCACGTCGACGAACGGCGCGGCCGAGCCGTTGGACCAGACCGGGAACGCGGGCTCGCTGATCGGCGTCGCGGCGAGCGCGGCGCGCAGCCGGTCGGCGGCCGGATCCATGAGCGGCGAATGGAACGCGCCGGCGACATCGAGCTTCATCGCGCGCGCGCCGGCGTCGCCGCGCGCCAGCTCGACGGCGGTGTCGACCATCTCGAGCGGCCCGCTCAGGACGACCTGCCCCGGCGCGTTGTCGTTGGCGACGGTCAGCCCCAGGCCGCGTGCCAGCTCGGCGATCGCGTGCGAGTCGCCGCCGAGCATCGCGACCATCCCGCCGGGCTGCAGCGCGGCGGCGTCCTGCATCGCGGCGGCGCGCTCGTCGACGAGGAGGAGCGCGTCGTCGAACGTCAGCGCGCCGGCCGCGTGCAGGGCGGCGTACTCACCGAGCGAATGCCCGGCGGCCGCTATGACGGGAGCAGCAGCCCCGTCGTCCTCCCGGCCTCCGTCGTGCGCGTCCCAGGCACACGCGCAGACCAGGAAGATCGCGGGCTGCTGCACCCGGGTCCCCATGCCTAGGTCTGCGAATGGGTCGTAGCCCAGAAGCTCGAGCCCGCGCTCGAACAGGGGCGTGCCGCGCCACGCGGCATCCATGTCGGCCGCGTGGCTGCCCTGCCCAGGGAAAAGAAGCGCGGAGCCAGCCATGCACTTCATCCCACACCACGATCGCCCCTGCGTTGCGGAGGTTCGACAGACCCGCCCAGAGTGTCGAACGGGTGAACGCGAACGTTCGGGCTCCAACGTCCGCCTCGGCGCGCGCCTGGCCGTCGCATTCGACAAGCTGTCCACCGTTGGCTCCAGGCCAAGATCCCCGGTCAGGGCTCAGACGCTCGCGCGATCCCTCGTAACGGAACCTGGACGCCGGCCACGGACGATCTCGCACATGGCGCTGCGGCAGGTCAGACTGAGCCGGTGAGAGGTGGGCCGAGTCTCGCTGTGTGGGCGGCGTGCCTGGCGCTCGCTGCCCTGACGCTTGTCCTGCTGGCGCTCGGAATCGGCGAATCGACCCCGGGCGACTCCTTCGGGCTGGGTGGCTACGGCGGCCTGTCGTTCGTCGTCGCCTCGCTGGCGTTCGGAACGGTCGGCGCGCTCGTCATGCAGCGCGTGCCGGCCAATCCGATCGGCCCGGTGTTCTGCGTGATGGGCCTGATGCTGGGGGCCGGCGACCTGTCCTACCAATACGCCGACCAGGCCCTCTATGGCTCGGTCTCGCTTCCCGGCGGCGAGGTCGCGGCCTGGTTTCAGAACCTCGGCCTGCCGCCCTCGTTCGGCCTGCTCGGCGTGGCGTTGCTGCTGTTCCCGGACGGTCGCCCGCCGTCGCGCCGTTGGCGCCCGGCCCTCTGGCTCACCGTCGCCGGCATCACGCTGATCGCGGTCGGTTATGCACTGCGTCCCGGGCCGCTCGACGACCCGTTCCAGACGGTGTCGAACCCGCTCGGCGTGCCCGGTGGCTTCGACATCTTCGACGTGGCGAGCGGGTTGGGCTGGGTGTTCATGGGGGTGTCGGTGACCATCGCCGCCGCCGCGCTGGTCGTCCGCCTGCGGCGTTCGACCGGAACTGAACGTCAGCAGCTCAAGTGGATCGAGCTCGCAGCCGCTGTGACAGGGATCGTGGTCGGAGCCGACGTGATCAGCTTCTTCGCCTCGCTGGAGGGGCACACGATCGAGCAGGTGCGCATCGTCCTGCTCGGCATCGGGTTCTCGGCGTTCCCCGTCGCCGCCGGGATGGCGATCCTGCGCTACCGGCTGTACGACATCGACGTCGTCATCAACCGCGCGCTGGTCTACGGCGCGCTCACGGCGATCCTGGCCGGGGCGTACCTCGGCGGGGTCCTGCTGCTCCAGCTCGTGCTGAGCGGCGTGACTCAGGGCTCAGGGCTTGCGGTGGCGGTGTCGACCCTCGCAGTCGCGGCGCTGTTCCGGCCCGCGCGTGCGCGGGTCCAGGAACGGGTGGACCGGCGGTTCTTCCGGCGTAGGTACGACGCGGGGCAGACGCTGGAGCGGTTCGCGGCGCATCTGCGCGAGGAGGTCGACCTCGATGCGCTGCAGGCCACGCTTCGGTCCGTCGTCGCGGACACCATGCAGCCCGCCCACGTCTCGGTGTGGCTGCGTGCGCCGCGCTAACGCTGCAGCGCGTCGAGCTTCGCCTGCGTGCGCATCTCGCTGAGGATGCGCTCCAGCCGCGGCTCGGTCGTCGCGGTCGACGTGCGTCATCGCGCGCCGCGACCGCCGGGTGCACCGCGGCGATGAGGCGGTGCATCTCGTGCGCGACCGCGCGGTAGCTCGGGTGCCCCTCGCGCCCCGAGCGCAGCTCGATCAGCTGCATCGCCTCGCGCGCGTTGAGATCCAGCACGTAGCGGATCCGGTAGCCGAGGCACAGCGCGTACTGGCGGTCGCGCTCGTCGTGGCCGGCGGCGGCAAGGCGCTCCCACTCGCCGCGCCGAGATCTCCAGCGCCCGCCGGTAGGCGTCGCCGCAGCCGGCGGCCTCGACCTCCTCCGGGACGCCGGCGCCGAGGTGCGGCGTGAGCCGCTGCCACTGCACGGTCAGCATCCGGTGGCGCTGCAGGTCGCGGAAGGCGCCGTAGTCGGAGACGATCTCGAAGCGGTAGCGCAGCGCCTCGTACCCGCGACCCGGGCGGTGGCGGCGGTTGGCCCGCGCGCCGACGAGGTCCGACAGCAGCTGCGCGCGCTCGTCCGCGCCGAGGGCCGACAGCCGGATCCGCGCCTCCTCCTCGCTGCAGCCGGCGGCCTCGAACAGCAGCGCGGCCAGCAGCGCGTCCTCGTCGCCGTCGACGTGCAGCAGGCGGACCGACGGGCCGGTCGTCGCCTCGCGCGGCGCCGTCAGGCCGAGGCGCGCACCCAGCGCGCGGCGGCGGCGTCGCGCTCGCGCAGGTAGCCGACCCATTCGCCGCCGCGATCGGGGCGCTCGACGCGCGAGACGAAGACGGCATCACCGCCTTGACCGCGTCGAGGATCAGCGCGCCGCAGCGCGCGCGCCTCGGGCAGCGGGTGCGCGAGCAGGTGCAGGATCAGCTGCTCGTAGGTCTGGCCGCGTCGCGAAGATCCCCATGTGCGACAGCGACGCGGCCGGCAGCAGGCCGCGCAGCAGGTCGAGCGCCTTCGCCTTGACCGCGCGCGCGTGCGCGCGCGCTCGGACTCGCCGTCGCGGCGCGGGAACTGCTCGTCCACCCACGCCTGCACGCGCGGCAGCGCGTGCGGCGTAGATGTCGAACAGCGCGTCCATCGCGCGCTCGTACTCGGGGCCCGAGCGCGGGGTCGCGGTAGTAGCGGTAGCCGCCGCCCGGCATCGGCGCGTCGTAGGCGATGTAGCGCGTGGACTGCTCCAGGTAGGCGCCGAGCCGCGGGCGCTGCAGCACTTCGTCAGCACGTTGGAGACCCACTCGCACGCGACGTGCGCGCCGCCGAGCTGCGCGACCGAGTCGTCGCCGTAGCCGAGGAAGATCGTCTCGTAGAGCTGCGCCGCGCGCTCGCCCTCGCGCGTCGTCCCACGGCGCCGCGCCGCTCCGGCAGCGAGTCGGCGAACTCGTCGAGGAACAGCCGCCGCAGCGTCCCCGGATAGCGCGAGTAGCGCGCGAACAGCGCGCCCTTCACCGTCTCGGGCAGGTTGACGAGCGCGAAGACCGGGCGGTCGAGGTCGTGAAGTGCGGCGCCAGGCGCGCGCGCTCGGCCTCGGTGAACGTCTCGACGGGTACTCCACGGGGGCGGACGGCAGCGTAGCGCGCGCACCGGATGGCAACTATCTCCACCGGGAAAATCGGGATTCGCTATTCTTCCCAATCCCGATTGATTCACTTGACTTTGGAGGCTACCGTGAAGGCACGCATGCTCAGCGCCGCCGTCGTCGCCCTCGCCGCCTGGGCGCGGCTCGGCTGCGGTGGCGCTATTCTGACACCCAGGACGCAACCGCCAGCGGCGGCGGCGGGAGGCGCGAAGCTCTCGCTCGTCGCCTACTCGACCCCGCAGGTCGTCTACGACGAGCTCGCCCCGAAGTTCGCCGCCACGGCGGGCGGCAAGGGCACGTCGTTCAGCTCGTCCTACGGCGCCTCCGGCGACCAGAGCCGCGCGGTCGAGTCCGGCCTGCCGGCCGACGTCGTCGCGTTCTCGCTCGCGCCCGACATCACGCGCCTGGTGAAGGCGAACATCGTCGCGTCCGACTGGGACGAGCGAGCCGCACAAGGGCATCGTCACCGACTCGGTCGCGCGTTCCTCGTGCGCAAGGGCAACCCGAAGAACATCAGGACGTGGGACGACCTGATCAAGCCCGGCGTCGAGGTGCTCACGCCCAACCCGTTCACCTCGGGCGGCGCGCGCTGGAACATCATGGCGGCCTACGGCGCGCAGCTGAAGCAGGGCAAGACCCCGAGCGAGGCGCTAGGAGTACCTCAAGGAGCTCTTCAAGAACGTGGCGGTGCAGGACAAGACGGCCCGCAAGGCGCTCCAGACGTTCACCGGCGGCAAGGGCGACGTGATGCTCGCCTACGAGAACGAGGCGATCTTCGCCCAGCAGAACGGCGAGGACATCGACTACGTCGTGCCCGACCAGACGATCCTGATCGAGAACCCGGCCGCGGTCACGAACACCACCAAGCCGCAACAGGCCAAAGCGTTTCTCGACTTCCTGTACACGCCCGCCGCGCAGAAGATCTTCGCCGACAACGGCTACCGCCCGGTCGTCGAGGTGTCGCGAAGAACCGGGTGAGTTCAAGACGCCGAGCACGCTGTTCACGATCGACGATCTCGGCGGCTGGACCAGGTCACGACGAAGTTCTTCGACCCCGAAACTGGCTCATGGCGAAGATCGAGAAGGGCATCGGAGTCTCGACTGCGAAGTGACGCCGCGATCCGCACTCGCACCAGGCGCCGTGCCGCGGCCCAGCCGGCCGCCGGCGGGGCCCTCGGCATCGGGGTCGTCATGCTCTATCTCAGCCTGATCGTGCTGCTTCCGCTCGCCGCGTGGTGCGAATCGAGCGAGGTGGCTCTGCGGCTTCTGGCACGTCAGCAACGCGCAGGCGGTCGCCGCGCTGAAGCTGACGATCGCGCATCGCGCTGTCGTCACCGCGATCAACGCGGTGATGGGCACGCTCATCGCGTGGATGCTGGTACGTGACCAGTTCCCCGGCAAGCGCGTGGTCAACGCGCTGATCGACCTTCCGTTCGCGCTGCCGACGATCGTCGCCGGGCTCATGCTGCTCGCGCTCTACGGCCCCAACAGTCCGATCGGCGTCAACATCGCGTACACGCGGTCGCGGTCGTGCTCGCGCTGCTGTTCGTGACCCTCCCGTTCGTCGTGCGCTCGGTGCAGCCGGTGTGATCGAGCTCGACCGGGAGATGGAGGAGGCCGCGGCGTCGCTCGGGCGCCAGCCGATGGCACGATTTTCCGGCGGATCGTCCTGCCGAACCTGTGCCGGCGATCCTCGCCGGCACGCGCTGGCGTTCGCGCGCGCGGTCGGCGAGTTCGGCACGATCGTGCTGATCGCCGGCAACATCCCGTTCAAGACCCAGGTCGCCTCGGTGTACATCTTCGGCCAGATCGAGAGCGACAACCCGACCGGCGCGGCGGCGGTGTCGATCGTGCTGCTGGTGATCTCGCTGCGTCGTGCTGGTCGCGATCCGGACGTTCCTCGCACGGTGGGCACCATGGGCGTGAGCGCGCGCCCCGCATCGGTGCGCGTCGATCGCGCTCGTCTACCTGCGGCTGTTGCTCGTGGTCCCCGTCGGGATCGTCTTCTACCGCACGTTCGAGCACGGCTTCGGCGCCGTTCTGGACGCGATCACCACGCCCGGACGCGAAGCACGCGTTCCAGCTGACGCTCGAGATCGCGTTCTTCGCGGTGCCGCTGAACTCGGTCTTCGGCCTCGTCGCCGCGCTGCTCGTCGTGCGCGGGCGCTTCCGGGGACGGCCGCGCTCGACGCGCTCATCGACCTCCCGTTCGCGGTGTCCCCGGTGGTCGTCGGCCTCGCCCTGATGCTCGTGTACGGCCGCTTCGGCTCGATCGGCGCGCTTCCTCGACAGACCACGGCATCCAGGTGATCTTCGCGATGCCCGGGATGGTCCTCGCGACGATCTTCGTGTCGCTCCCGTTGGTCGTGCGCGAGCTCGTACCGGTGCTCGGGAGATCGGCGACGACCAGGAGCAGGCGGCGCTCGACGCTGGGCGCTCGGGTGGCAGACCTTCGGCGCGTCACGCTGCCCGCGATCCGGTGGGCCCTCGCATACGGCATCGTGCTCACGCCGCCCGCGCATCGGCGAGTTCGGCGCGGTCAGCGGTCGTGTCGGGCGGATCGCGGCAAGACGCAAACGCTTACGCTGTACGTCCAGCAGGGGTTCCAGAACTTCGATCCGGTCGGCGGCGGATCCGCGGCGTTCGTGCTCGCCGTGATCGCGATGGTGCCTCATCTTGATCAATATGATCAGGCCCGAAGGAGCGCACTGATGGGCATCGCGGCCGGGCGTCTCGAAGCGGTTCGGCGAGTTCGTCGGCGCTCGATGACGTCTCGCTCGAGATCCCGAGCGGCGACCTCACGGCGCTTCTCGGGCCGAGTGGCGGCGGGCAAGTCGACGTTGCTCCGCATCATCGCCGGGCTCGAGAAGCCAGACACCGGCACGGTCGAGATCGACGGCGCGCGACGCAACGTCGTTGCCGCCGCGAGGCGCCGCATCGGTTTCGTGTTCCAGCACTACGCCGCGTTCAAGCACATGACGGTCTTCAAGAACGTCGCGTTCGGTCTCGAGATCCGCAAGCGTCCGAAGGCCGAGGTCGACGCGAGGGTCAACGAGCTGCTGGAGCTCGTCGCTCGAGAGGTTCGCGGACCACTGCCGTCGGAGCTCTCCGGAGGACAGCGCCAGCGCATGGCGTTGGCCCGGGCGCTCGCGGTCCAGCCGAGGTGTTGCTCCTCGACGAGCCGTTCGGCGCGCTCGATGCCAGGTGCGCAGGAGCTGCGCGTATGGCTCCGGCGACTCCCGACGAGGTCCATGTCACCACGGTGTTCGTCACGCACGACCAGGAGGAGGCCAAGAAGGTGGTCGCGGATCGCGATGATGAACGTGGCGGTCGGCAGGTCGGCGCGCCCGACGAGCTCTACGAGCACCCGGCGACGGCTCGTGATGGGCTTCCTCGGCCCGATCACCCGACTCGGGGTCCACCTCCCTCGTCCGCACCGACATCCGCATCTTGCTGCACGAGGGACGCGGTCTCGCGGCCGAGGCGCAGGTGGAGCGCGTTGGTGCATCTCGGGTTCGAGGTCCGGGCGGAGCTGACGTCGAGTGACGGCGAGGGGCTGTCGGGGGGGCTCACGCGCGGCCGAGGCGGAGGAGCTCGAGCTGACCGAGGGGCGACATCGTCCACGTCCGCTGCGTTCGGGCCGCGGACCGAGGTCCCGGCATGACAGAGGGTCACCGATCGCTTCAGCCGAGCAGCTGCCGCTCACCGGCGACCTCGAGGGCGGCTCATCCAACGGGAACCCGGCCACGACACGGGTTTCCACGACCACGAGCGCCCCGGCGGGACCGTGATGGTGGTGAGCGGCGCGGTGCGCGAGGACCGCTTGTGGTGGGTGGGCCGGCGAGGACGCGCGCGGTCCCCGCGGGCGAATGTTCAGCTTCGATCCGGCCGACATCCATCGCGTGACCCACGCGGAGGCATCGCCGGCGGTGACGATCCACGCCTATTCGCCGCCGCTGCACGCGATGGGCGCCTACGAGGTCACGGACGAGGGCCGGCTGCGCCGCACCCCGCATCAGCGCCGAGACGTCGCTCAGCGCCTGACCCAGGCCTCGGGGTCGTCGGCGAGCTTGTCGACGCGCGCGGGCAGCTTGCCCTCGACCAGGTCGGCGAGCGTCACGTTCTCCAGCACGCCTCGGAGGCTCGCGCGCACGGCGACCCAAAGCCGCGCGAGCGACTCGGCCGAACCGCTGAAGACGACGTCCTCCGGCGCCTCGCCGCGCACGGCGGCGAGCGGTCCCTCGACCGCGCGGACGACGTCGGCGACGGTGATCTCCTTCGCCGGCTTGGCGAGCCAGTAGCCGCCCTCCGCGCCGCGCTGGCTGCGGACGATCCCGGCCTGGCGCATGTCGCCGAGGATGTTCTCCAGGAATCGCAGCGGGACGTCCTGCGCACGCGCGATCGCGTCGCCCTTCGTCGGCCCCTGCTTCGCGCTCGCGAGCTCGGTCGCGGCGCGGACCGCGTAGTCGGCCTTGGCGGAGATGCGCATGGCCGGGCATTCTGTCGGACCGCCGCGTCAAGCGGACGGCCACTCGACCGCCGACGTGGTCGGCGGCTCGGGAACGAGCGCCGCGACGAGCCGGGCGAGCGCCGCGCGGGCCGGGCGGCGCTCCCCGGCCGCACGTCGCTCAGGGCGGTCGCGGCGCCGTGCAACGCCCGCGCGAGGAACGGCGCATGCGCGACCTCGAGGCCGTCGGCGTCAAGGTCGCGCCGCAGGCCGGCCTCGATGCGGTCGGGGATCCGGCGTGAGCGCGGCCGCGACGGCAGGCGCCACCGCGGACGGTCGTATGGCGGGCGGTGCGGGCGAGCAGGCGGGCGCCGCGCGGGCGCGCCGCCGCGTGGTCGAGCAGCGCATGCGCGGCGGCGGTCGCGCGGTCGCGCGCCGGGCGACCGCGGTGGCCGCCTCGGCGGCGTACAGACGGTCCAGCACGCGCTCGACCTCGGCCTCGACCGCGCGCAGGAACAGCGCCTCCTTCGAGACGCCGTGGACGTAGAGCGTCGGCTTCGCGAGCCCGGTCGCGGCGCCAGCGCCGCCGACGACGTGCCGTGCAGCCCGTCGGCGGCGAACGCGTCGGCGAGCGCGGCGGTGTCGATGTTTGCGCGCGGACGGGCCATGCGCGCAGTGTGTTCTCGAACCGCCCGGTTCAGTTTCGACCGGCCGTCGCCAGTTGGTCGGGAAGTCTTCGACCGGATGTCGTAGAGCCCGCCGCCATGCGGTCCTAGCTTGGCCGCATGAGCACGACCATCGACATCGACAGGACCCGGGGGCCGCATTGAACAGCCGCGGGAGGCCCGCCGCCGCGGGCGCTGGATCGACCATTGGGAGCCCGAGAACGCAGCGTTCTGGGAGGCGACGGGCAGCCGATCGCCCGCAAGAACCTGATCCTCTCGGTCTTCGCCGAGAACATCGGCTTCAGCGTCTGGGTGCTGTGGACGATCGTCGTGATCAACCTCGGCAACGTCGGGATCGCGCTGTCGCTGCCCGAGCAGTTCTGGCTGACGGCGGTGCCGAACCTCGTCGGCTCGGCCCTGCGGATCCCGTACACGTTCGCGGTGCCGCGCTTCGGCGGGCGGCGTGGACGACGATCAGCGCCTCGCTGCTGTTCATCCCGTGCCTGCTGCTGGCGATCGTCGTGCCGAGCGGCTGGCTCGCCGGGCTCGACCACGACACGCAGTTCCTGGTCCTGCTCGGCTGCGCCGCCACGGCCGGCTTCGGCGGCGGCAACTTCTCCTCGTCGATGGCGAACATCTCGTTCTTCTATCCCGAGGGGGAAGGGCTTCGCGCTCGGCATCAACGCCGCGGGCGGCAACCTCGGCGTCGCGGTCGCCCAGCTGCTCGTGCCGCTGGTGATCATCATCGGCGTCCCGGCGGCCGCCGTGAAGCTGCCGGTGCACGAGGTGCACCTCGCGTACGCCGGCCTGGTGTGGATGCCGTTCATCGTCGCCGCGGCGATCTGCGCCTGGCTGTACATGGACAGCCTCACCGAGGCGAAGGCCGACACGCGCTCGTACGCCAAGGCGCTGCGCCACGGCCAGACCTGGGTCATGTCGTTCCTCTACATCGGCACGTTCGGCTCGTTCATCGGCTACTCGTTCGCGCTGCCGCTGGTCATCAAGAACACGTTCCCGGAGTTCCTCGCGCAGCCACCCGTTCATCGCGACCTACCTCGCCGGGCTCGGCTTCGTCGGGGCGCTCGATCGGCTCGATCGCGCGGCCGCTCGGCGGCTGGCTCTCCGACCGCCTCGGCGGCGCGCGGGTGACGCTCGGGGTGCTTCGTCGGCATGGGCGCCGTTCACGCTGCGTGGCGATCGCCGGCGTCAACCAGCACAGCTTCGCGCTGTTCTTCGGCGCCTACATGGCGATCTTCCTGTTCGCCGGGATGGGCAACGGGTCGACCTACCGGATGATCCCGGCGATCTTCGCCGAGCTCGGGCGCGCGAGGCCGAGCGACCGGGGCCGCGAGCGCGACGCGGTCGACTTCAAGCGCCGTGCGGCCGCCGTGATCGGCATCGCCGGCGCGATCGGCGCCTTCGGCGGCTTCCTCATCCAGGTGGCCTTCCGCCAGGCGAGCCTCGACGTCTCGGCCGCTCGTCAAGGCGCGCCGAAGACGCCCGGCCGAGAAGGTCGCGATCGCCCAGGCGCACGCCGACTGGTCGATCCCGGCGCTGTGGGTCTTCCTCGGCGCCTACGCCGTCTTCGCCGTCATGACCTGGTTCTTCTACCTGCGCCGGTCGTTCGCACCGAGGCGGGTGCCGAGCCTGGCCCCGCGGCGGTCTGATGTTCGCGCCGCGCGGCATCCTCGTCATCGGCGGGGGCATCGCGGGCCAGGCGGTCTGCGAGGCCGTCCGCGCCCGCGACCCCGAGTCCCGCTCACGCTCGTCTGCGGCGAGCCGCACCTGCCGTACGACCGCGTGCGGCTCGGCGGCCCTCCTCGCCGCGGACGGCGAGGTCGATGCGCTGCGGCTGCGGCCGGACAAGTGGTACGAGGACGAGCGGTCGCGTCATGCACGGGCGGCGCCGTGGCCGAGTCGGATCCCGAGCCGGGGGCGCCGGCGCTCGGCGACGGCGGCGATGCTGCGCTTCGACACGCGCCGTGATCGTGCACCGGCTCGGACGCCGCTCGTCCCCCGATGGCGGGCATCGACTGCCCGGGCGTTCACGTCTTCCGCGACCCCGAGGACTGCGACGCGATCGCTCGCGGCGGCCGCGAGCTCGCGCGCGGCGACGCGGCGGTCATCGGCGGCGGCCTGCTCGGCCTCGAGGCGGCGCACGGGCTCGCGCGCCTGGGGTGCGCGACGACCGTCGTCCACCTGGTCGACCGGCTGATGGAGCGCCAGCTCGACGCGCCGGCCGCCGCGCTGCTCGCGCCCGGCGATGCGAGGGCTCGGGGTGGAGGTCCGCTGAGCACGCCGACCGAGGAGATCTGCGGGTGCCGCGGCGGGTCGCAGGGGCTGCGCGTTCGCGGGCGGGGCGAGCTGGACTGCGACCTCGTCGTGGTCGCGGTCGGGATCCGGCCCCACGTGACCTCGCGCGCGCGGCCGGCCTGGAGTCGAGCGCGGCGATCGTCGTCGACGACCGGCTCGCCGACCTCGCACCCCGCGTGCTCGCGGTCGGCGAGTGCGCCCAGCACCGCGGCGACGGTCCACGGGATCGTCGCGCCGATCCACGACAGGCCCACGTGGCAGCAGAGACGCCGCCGGGGGTTGGCGAGCGTCTGTGCTGCCACGTGCGCCTGGCGGTGGATCGGCGCGACGATGCCGTGGACGACGCCATCTGTGCTCCGGCGCACTCGCCCACCGCCAGCACGCTCGGGTGGGAGGTGGACGAGCCGGTCGTCTACGATCACGCCGCGCGCAACCTCCAGCCCGGCCGCGCGCGCGAGGTCAACATGCGGGCCGGACCCCGACCGCGATCACGACGAGCTCGCAGTCCAGCTTCGCCCCCATCCTCGAAGACGAAGCCCGCTGACCTCTCCGCCGGCCCCGACGCGCACGGCGCGCGTGGCATCGCGCAGCCGGACGTCCACCCCGAGGCGCTCCATCGCGGGCGCGAGCAACGCCGCGGCCGGCGCGTCGAGCTGGCGCTCCATGAGCCGGTCGACGAGGTGCACGACGGTCGTCGGGCACTGCAGGCGCGCCAGCGCGTGCGCAGCCTCGAGCCCCAGCAGTCCGCCACCGATGACCGCCGCTCGCCGTGCGCCTGCGGCCGCCGCGAGGATCGCCTCACAATCGGCGGGGTCGCGGAAGACGTGAACGCCAAGGGCATCGCTGTTCGCCAGCGGTGGCACGAGGGCGTCGGACCCGGTGCACAGCACGGCGCGGTCGAACCGCAGGATCGTGCCGTCACCGAGCGTGGCGCTGCCGAGCTCGGGATCGAGCTCGGCAACGGGCACGCCCGTCATGACCCGTACCGCGGCGTCCTCGTACCACGTGTCCGGCCGCAGCCGCAGCGCCTCGACGCCATCGCCGTCCGGGGCGAGGAGGGCCCCCAGCCGAACGCGGTCGTACGGCAGGTGGGGCTCGCCACAGACGAGCGTGAGCGGGACGTGCGGGTCGCGGGCGCGGACGGCCTCGCAGACCGCCTGGCCCGCGATGCCACCGCCGATCACGAGGATGCCGCGCGGTGCGAGCATCAGACCGCCGCTGAGGCCAGGCTCGGCACGCGCGTCGTTGCGAACGACCGGCGCAGGTAGCAGAACCAGGTCACGCCGGCGAGCACGACGTACGCGCCGAGGAAGACCCACAGAGCTGGGATCGACCAGTCGGCGTGAGCGTGGGCGATCGCGGCCTTCTTGGCGGCCAGCGCCGCCTTGTCGGTCGTCGTCTTCGCGGCGTGGTTCATCGCCACGACGGTCGACAGGCTCGCCTGGCGGAAGGCCACCTGGATGAGGAAGCCGCCGAAGGCGCCGATCGCGCCGGCGATCCCGATCGCGGCGGCCGCGCGGCGCTTGTAGTCGACGAGCGTCGCGGACGGATCGCGCCGCCCAAGCTCGGCGAAGATCGCCGGGATCATCCGGTAGGTCGACCCGTTCCCCATCCCGGAGAACAGGAAGATCACCATGTAGGCGGCGAAGAACAGCGTGAAGCTGTGCTGGTTGACGCCGGCGATCGCCACGCCCGTGAAGGCGCCCATGCCGGCGAAGCACGCGAGTGTCACCCGCGCGCCGCCGACGCGGTCGGAGAGCCAACCGCCCAGCGGCCGCGCCAGCGAGCCGACGAGCGCCCCCGCGAAGCCGAGGCCCGCGAGGTAGGTCGCGATGAACGGGTGCTGGGCGAGGAACTCCGGGAACGTGTTCTTGATGACGAGCGGCAGCGCGAACGCGTAGCCGATGAACGACCCGAAGGTGCCGATGTACAGCAGCGACATCACCCAGGTCTGGCCGTGGCGCAGCGCGCGGGCGTACGACGCGGTGTCGGCCTTCGCGTCGCTGATGCTGTCCATGTAGCGCCACGCGCAGAACGCCGCGGCGACGATGAACGGCATCCAGACGAGGCCCGCGTACGCGAGGTGCACGTCGTGCACCGGCAGCTTCACCGCGGCAGCCGGCACCCCGATGATGATCACCAGCGGCACCAGCAGCTGGGCGACCGCGACGCCGAGGTTGCCGCCCGCGGCGTTGATCCCGAGCGCCGACCCCTGGCGCCCCTCAGGGAAGAAGAACGAGATGTTCGCCATCGACGACGAGAAGTTGCCGCCGCCGACGCCCGCGGTGGCCGCGCAGCCGAGCAGCACCAGGAACTGCGTGTCGTGATCGAGGCCCGCGAGCCAGCCGCTCGGCACCACGACCGCCAGCAGCACGCACGGGATGAACAGCAGCGACGCGCTGACCGTCGTCCACGCGCGCCCGCCGAAGCGCGGCACCGCAAACGTGTACGGGATCCGCAGGGCAGACCCGATCAGGTTCGGCACCGCCGTCAGCCAGAACTGCTCGGGCAGTGACAGCGTGATCCCGACGTTGCCGAGGTTGATCACCACGATCGTCCACAGCACCCACACGCTGAAGCCGATGTGCTCCGCGAACACCGAGAGGAACAGGTTCTTGCGGGCGATTCGGCGCCCCTCCGCCTCCCAGAACGCGGGGTTCTCAGGCTCCCAATGGTCGATCCAGCGCCCGCGGCGGCGGGCCTCCCCGGATGTTCCAATTGCGGTCTCCGGGCCCGTGTCGATGTCGATGGTCGTGCTCATGCGGCCAAGCTAGGACCGCATGGCGAGCGGGCTCTACGACATCCGGTCGAAGACTTCCCGGCCAACTGGCGACGGCCGGTCGAAACCGAACCGGGCGGTTCGAGAACACACTGGGTCCATGGCCCGTCCGCGCGCGAACATCGACACCGCCGCGCTCGCCGACGCGTTCGCGGCCGACGGGCTGCACAGGACATCGTCGGCCGCGCTCGCCGCTGCGACCGGACTCGCCAAGCCGACCCTCTATGTCCACGGCTCCTCCAAGGAGGCGCTGTTCCTGCGTGCGGTCGAGGCCGAGGTCGAGCGCGTGCTCAACCGTCTCCACGCTGCGGAGGCGGCGACCAACGGCCGCCCGGCGCGGAGCCGCGCGACCGCCGCGGTGCACGCTCTGCTCGACCACGCCGCAGCGCGCCCGCGGGGCGCGCGGCTGCTGGCGCACACCGCTCGTCATGCGACCTCTGCGGTGGCGCCGGCCGTGCAGGCCGCGCTGACCCGGATCCCCGACCACGTCGAAGCCGGCCTCCGCCGCGACCTTGAGGCCGACGGCCTCGAGGTCGTGTACGCGCCGTTCCTCGCGCGGGCGTTGCACGGCGCCGCGACCGCCCTGAGCGACGTGCGGCCGGGTGAGCGCCGCCCGGCCCGCGCGACGCTCGCCAGGCTCGTGGCGGCGCTCGTTCCCGAGCCGCCGACCACATCGGTGATCGAGTGGCCGTCCGCTTGACGCGACGGTCCGACAGAATGCGCGGCGATGCGCATCTCCGCGAAGGCCGATTACGCGGTCCGAGCCGCGACCGAGCTCGCGAGCGCGAAGCAGGGGCCGACGAAGGGCGACGCGATCGCGCGGGCGCAGGACATCCCGCTGCGATTCCTCGAGAACATCCTGGGTGACATGCGCCAGGCCGGGATCGTCCGCAGCCAGCGCGGCGCGGAGGGCGGCTACTGGCTCGCGAAGCCACCCAAGGAGATCACGGTCGCCGACATCATCCGTGCGGTCGAGGGCCCGCTTGCCGCGGTGCGCGGCGAGGCGCCGGAGGACGTCGTCTTCAGCGGCTCGGCCGAGTCGCTCGGACGGCTGTGGGTCGCCGTTCGCGCGAGCCTCAGAGGCGTGCTGGAGAACGTGACGCTCGCCGACCTGGTCGACGGCAAGCTGCCCGCGCGCGTCGACAAGCTCGCCGACGACCCCGAGGCCTGGGTCAGGCGCTGAGCGACGTCTCGGCGCTGATGGGCGTGCGGCGCAGCCGGCCCTCGTCCGTGACCTCGTAGGCGCCCATCGCGTGCAGCGGCGGCGAATAGGCGTGGATCGTCACCGCCGGCGATCCCTCCACGTGCATCACGCGGTGGATGTCGGCCGGATCGAAGCTGAACGACTCGCCCGCGCGGACCACGCGCGTACTCGCCGGCCCGCCCACCACGAGCCGGTCCTCGCGCACCGCGCCGCTCACCACCATCACGGTCCCGCCGGAGCGCTCGTGGTCGTGGAAGCCCGTGTCGTGGCCGGGTTCCCAGTGGATGAGCCACACCTCGAGGTCGTCGGTGAGCAGCAGCTGCTGGCTGAAGCGATCGGTGACCTCTGTCATGCCGGGACCTCCGTCCGCGGCCCGACGCAGCGGACGTGCACGATGTCGCCCTCGGTCAGCTCGAGCTCCTCCGCCTCGCCGCGCGTGAGCTGCACCGACAGCCCCTCGCCGTCGCTCAACGTCAGCTCCGCCCGGACCTCGAACCCGAGATGCACGACGCGCTCCACCTGCGCCTGCAGCGAGCCCGCGTCCTCGTGCAGCGAGATGCGGATGTCGTGCGGGCGGACCAGAGTCGACCCCAGTCGGGTGACCGGGCCGAGGAAGCCCATGACGAACGGTGTCGCCGGGTGCTCGTAGAGCTCGCGCGGGCCGCCGACCTGCTCGATGTCGCCGTCGTTCATCACCGCGATCCGGTCGGCGACCTCCATCGCCTCCTCCTGGTCGTGCGTGACGAGCACGGTGGTCACGTGGACCTCGTCGTGCAGGCGCCGCAGCCACGCGCGCAGCTCTGCCCGCACCTTCGCGTCCAGCGCGCCGAACGGCTCGTCGAGCAGCAGCACGCTCGGCTCGACCGCCAGTGCCCGCGCCAGCGCCATCCGCTGGCGCTGGCCGCCGCTGAGCTGCGACGGATAGCGATCCGCGTAGCCGGCCAGCCCGACGATGCCGAGCAGCTCCTTCACGCGCGCGTCGGCCTCCGCCTTGGGACGCTTGCGGACGCGCAGCCCGAACGCGACGTTCTCGTACACGCTCATGTGCTTGAACGCGGCGTAGTGCTGGAAGACGAAGCCGATGCCGCGCTTCTGTGGCGGCAGCGCCGTCGCGTCGCGGCCGTCGATGACGACGCTGCCGCTATCGGGGACCTCGAGCCCGGCGATCACGCGCAGCAGCGTCGACTTGCCCGAGCCCGAAGGGCCGAGCAGCGCCGTCAGCGACCCGGAGGGGATCTCGAGCGAGACGCCGTGCAGCGCCTCGAAGTCGCCGAAGCGCTTGGTGATGTCCTGAGCCGTGATCACGTGTGTTCCTTGCGGGGCTTGATGAGGGTCATCGCGAGCAGGGTCGCCAGCGCGATGACGGCGAGCAGCGCGGACGCCGCGTAGGCGCCCGCCACGTCGAAGTTCTGGAAGCGCTTCTCGACGAGCAGGGTGAGCGTCTCGGTCTGGCCGGAGATCTTCCCCGACACGACCGAGACCGCCCCGAACTCACCGACCGCCCGCGCGGTCGAGAGCACCACGCCATACGCGATGCCCCACCGGATCGCGGGCAGAGTGATGCGCAGGAACGTCTGGCGCGGATTCGCCCCGAGGGTTGCCGCCGCCTGTTCCTGCTCGTCTCCGATCTCGCGCAGGACCGGCTCGACCTCCCGGACGACGAACGGGAGCGAGACGAAGATCGTCGCGAGCACCATGCCGGGCACCGCGAAGATGATCTGGATGCCGTGGTCCATGAACCACGTGCCCAGCCAGCCGCGTGCCCGTAGACGAGGATCAGCGCCAGGCCGATGACGACGGGCGAGATCGCGAACGGCAGGTCGATGATCGCCTCGACGACGTCTTGCCGCGGAAGTGCCCGCGCACCAGCGCCATCGCGGTGAGCACGCCGAAGATCGTGTTGAGCGGCACGGCGATCGCGGCGATCTCGATCGTCAGCCAGAACGCGTGGATCGCGGCGGGCGTGGTGATCGAGTCCCAGAAGGCGCCCAGGCCGTGCTCGAACGTCCGGTAGAAGACCAGCCCGACGGGGACGCGAGCAGCACCGCGAGGTAGAGCAGCGCGACGACGCGCAGCCCGATGCGGGTGCGGCGCTCAACCCTCATGCCGCGCCCACCATGCGCCCAGCGCCCGGATGCCGATCAGGACGACCAGCGAGATCAGCAGCAGCACGACCGACACCGCCGCCGCGCCGGTCGTGTTGTCGGACTCGATCTGCCCGAAGATGTACACGGACGCGACCTGCGTCTTGAACGGGATGTTGCCGCTGATCAGCACGATCGAGCCGAACTCGCCCACGGCGCGGGCGAAGCCGAGCGCCGGCCCGCGACGATCGCGGGCATCAGGTTCGGCAGGACGATCCGCCGGAAGATCGTGCCCGGCCGGCGCCCAGCGACGCCGCGGCCTCCTCCATCTCGCGGTCGAGCTCGATCAGCACCGGCTGCACGGAGCGCACCACGAACGGCAGCGTCACGAACAGCAGCGCCAGGACGATCGCGACTCGCGTGTAGGCGACGTTGATCCCACGGGCCCTTCGGCCCGTACAGCGCCAACAGCGTGATGCCGGCGACGACCGTCGGCAGCGCGAACGGCAGGTCGATCAGCGCGTTGATCACGCGCTTGCCGGGGAACTCGTCGCGCACGAGCACCCACGCGACGAGCGTGCCGAAGACGGCGTTGATCGCCGCCACGATCAGCGCGCAAGCGAGCGTCAGCTTCAGCGCGCTCACCGACTGCTTGCTCGACACCGTGTCCCAGAAGTGCGCCATGCCGCCCTCGGTCGACTTCGCGACCACGGCGGCCAGCGGCAGGAGCACGATCAGGCTCAGCCAGACGGTGGCGACCCCGAGGCCGAGGGCCCCGGGGCGGCCGGCTGCTGCCGCGGCACGGCGCCGCGGCAGCGAGAGGGTCAGGGCCTCACTTGGCAGTGGAGACTCCGGCGTCCTCTTCGATCTTGGCGACCGAGCCCTTCTCCGGGTCGAAGAAGTCGGTCATCACCTTGTCCCAGCCACCGAGGTCGTCGATGGTGAACAGCGTCTTGGGCTGCGGGAACTGCGAGCTGAAGTTCTTCGCGACCGACTCGACGACCGGGCGGTAGCCGTGCTTGGCGAAGATGGTCTGCGCCTCCGGCGTCCACAGGAAGTCGAGGAACTTCTTCGCCTCCGGCTTGGCCTTGGTCGTGACCGCCACCGGATTCTCGATCAGGATCGTCTGGTCGGGTGTGACGTAGTCGATCTTCTCGCCCTTCTGCTTGGCGGTGATCGCCTCGTTCTCGTAACCGAGCAGGACGTCGCCCTTGCCGCCGGTGAACGTCTGCAGCGAGTCACGGGCCGACTTGTCCTGCACCGGCACGTGCTTGGTGAACAGCTCCTTGAGGTATGCGAGCGCCTGCTCGGGCGACTTGCCCAGCTTCAGCTGTGCGCCGTAGGCGGCCATGATGTTCCAGCGCGCGCCGCCGGAGGTGAACGGGTTGGGCGTGAGCACCTCGACGCCGGGCTTGAGCAGGTCGGCCCACGTCCTGATGTGCTTCGGGTTGCCCTTGCGCACGAAGAAGGTCGTGACCGAGTCGGTGACCATGCCCTTGTGCGGCTCGCTCGCCCAGTCGGACGCGACGAGGTTCGCCTTCACCAGACGCGTGATGTCGGGCGCGAGCGAGAACGCGACGACGTCGGCCGGCAGGCCGGATTCCACCGCGCGGCTCTGGTCGCCGGAGGCGCCGTAGGACGAGTTGAACGACGTGCCCTTGCCGTCCGCCGTGGCGGCGAACTTCGGGGCCAGTTCGTCGTAGGCGACCTGCGGGGTCGAGTAGGCGACGAGCGAGAGCTTCGCGCCTCCCCCGCCACCGCTGGCGGTTGCGTCCTTCGTATCTGCTGCGCCGCCGCAACCAGCCGCCACGAGGGCGACCAGGGCGACAACCGCGGCGCTGAGCATGCGATCCGTCACGGAGCCTCCAAAGTCAAGTCAATTAGTCGGGATTGGGAAGAATAGCGAATCCCAATCTTCCCGGTGGAGATAGTTGCCATCCGGGAGCGCGCTAGCCTCCCCGGCCCCATGAACTCCCCGGTCGAGACCTTCACCGACGCCGAGCGAGCCCGGCTCGCCCCCCATTTCACGAACCTCGACCGCCCGGTCTTCGCGCTGACCAACCTGCCCGAGACGGTCAAGGGAGCGCTGTTCGCCCGCTATTCGCGCTACCCGGGGACGCTGCGACGGCTGTTCCTCGACGAGTTCGCCGAGTCGCTGGCGGGCGGGGCCGGCGACCTACGACGACGCCGAAGGCGAGCGCGCCGCGAAGCTCTACGAGACGATCTTCCTGGGCTACGGCGACGACTCGGTCGCCCAGCTCGGCGGGGCGCACATCGCCTGCGAGTGGGTGTCCAACGTCCTGACCAAGGTGCTGCAGCGCCCGCGCCTGGGGGCCTACCTGGAGCAGTCGACCCGCTACATCGCCTACGACGCGCCGATGCCCGCAGGCGGCTACCGCTACCACCGCGATCCTGCCCTGGGCCCGGAGTACGAGCGCGCGATGGACGCGATCTTCGGGATCTACGCCGACACGCTGCCGCGCGTCATCGCCTGGGTCGACGAGAGCTTCGCCGGCGACGCCGTCGGCCGCGCGTACCCGCGCCATCAAGGCGAAGGCGCTGGACCTGCTGCGCGGCGTCCTGCCGGCCGCGTCGCTGTCGCACATGGGGATCTTCGCCAGGGCCAGACCTACGAGCAGCTCATCCTGCACCTGCTGGCCCCCCCGTTCCCCGAGGCGCGCGACGCCGGCACGGAGATCCTCGACGCGCGTGAAGGCCATGATGCCGTCGTTCGTCTAGCGCGTCGAGCGGCCGGATCGCGGCGGCGATGGGTCGGGTACATGCGAGCTGCGCGGGAACCGCCGCCGACCGATGGGTGCGCGCCTCGGACTGGACGGCGAATCGGAGGGCGATGCCCGGCCGTACGTGCGCCTGCTGCACCTCGAAGGCGACGAGGCGCGCTGCGAGCGCGCTGCTGTTCGAGGCCGCGAGCCGAGAGGAGGAGCAGATTCCGGCAGTCGGTCCTCGGCGCCGGAGACGAGCGCGCTGCTGTCGGACCTCGTCGGCGACCGGGACAACCGCCGTCACCGCCCGGGTCGCGGGTATGAAGCGATCCGCTACCGCTTCGAGATCGTCTGCGACTACGGCGCGTTCCGCGACCTCCAGCGCCATCGGATGCTGACCGTCAGTGGCAACGCTATCGCCGCACCTGGGCGCCGAGCATCCCGGAGGAGCTCGACCGAGCGGGAGTCGGAGACGACTACCGCACGCGCTGGAGCGCTCCGCGAGGAGTACGAGCGGCTGTGCGCGGCTGGCCCGCGAGCCCGGCGCCCTACGCGTTGAGCCTCGGCTATCGCCTCCGCTACGTGCTCGATCTCAACGCCCGCGAGGCAATGCAGCTGATCGAGCTGCGCTCGGGCCGCGAGGGTCACCCGTCATATCGCGCGGTCGCGCACGAGATGACGGCGAGTCGCCAAGGTGCACCCGGCGGTCGCGGGCACGATGACGTACGTCGATAACGACGACCGAACCGCGGCTGGAGCGCATGCTGAGCGAGATGCGCACCCAGGCGAAGCTCGACGCGCTGCAGCGCTAGCGGGGCGCACGCAGCCACACCGACACGTGAGCGGGCTGCATCGTCTCCGCGACGACGGACCGAAGCGTGGCCTGCAGCGCATCGAGGTCGACCTCCTCGCGCAGATGCACGGCGAACCGCTCCAGCGTCTGCCCCGCGTCGTACCTACGCCGGAAGAACCGCCGGTCCACCCGTTCCTGGACCCGCGCACGCGCGGGCCGGAACAGCGCGCGACGGCGAGGGTCGACACCGCCACCGCAAGCCCTGAGCCCTGAGTCCCACCGCTGAGCCCGACGAGCAGCAGGACCCCCGAGGTACGCCCCGCCAGGAGCGCGTGAGCGCGCCATAGACAGCGCGCGGTTGATGACGACGTCGATGTCGTAGAGCCGGTAGCGCAGGATCGCCATCCCGGCGGCGACGGGGAACACCGAGAACCCGATGCCGAGCAGGACGATGCGCACCTGCTCGATCGTGTGCCCCTCCAGCGAGGCGAAGAAGCTGATCACGTCGGCTCCGACCACGATCCCGGTCACAACGGCTGCGAGCTTGATCCACTTGAGCTGCTGACGTGATTGCGGGTCGAACGCCGCAGGCGGACGACCAGCGCGGCGGCGGCGATGGTCACCGACACCCCCATGAACACCCAGCCCAACCCGCTCGCCACGTCGAAGATGTCGAAGCCACCGGGCACGCCGAGCGGGTTCGACACCGTCTTGAACGGGTCGTCGAGCGGCCCGGGGCGCAGTGCATAACCGACCGCGATCAGCGTGATGCCGGCGACGGTGAGCCAGAGGGCCGGGCGCCAACGGCGCGACGGCGGGCGACCGTCCGGGAACAGCGAGCAACGCCACGCCGAGCAGGCCGAACGAGGGCGGCAGGCCGAGGTTCTGAAACCAGGCCGCGACCTCGCCGCCGGGAAGCGGACCCGAGCCATAGAGGGCCTGGTCGGCGTATTGGTAGGACAGGTCGCCGGCCCCCAGCATCAGGCCCATCACGCAGAACACCGGGCCGATCGGATTGGCTGGCACGCGCTGCATGACGAGCGCGCCGACCGTTCCGAACGCCAGCGAGGCGACGACGAACGACAGGCCGCCGTAGCCACCCAGCCCGAAGGAGTCGCCCGGGGTCGATTCGCCGATTCCGAGCGCCAGCAGGACAAGCGTCAGGGCAGCGAGCGCCAGGCACGCCGCCCACACAGCGGGGCTCGGCCCACCTCTCACCGGCTCGTCGACCTGCCGCAGCGCCATGTGCGAGATCGTCCGTGGCCGGCGTCCGAGTTCCGTTACGAGGGATCGTGCGAGCGATGAGCCCTGACCGGGGATCTTGGCCTGGAGCCAACGGTGGACAGCTTGTCGAATGCGACGGCCAGGCGCGGGCCGAGGCGGACGTTGGAGCCCGAACGCGCGTTCACCAGTTCGACACTCTGGGCGGGTCTGTCGAACCTCCGCAACGCAGGGGCGATCGTGGTGTGGGATGAAGTGCATGGCTGGCTCCGCGCTTCTTTTCCCTGGGCAGGGCAGCCGCGCGGCGGACATCGATGCCACGTGGCGCGGCACGCCCCTGTTCGAGCGCGGGCTCGAGCTTCTGGGTACGAACCATTCGAGACCTAGGCATGGGGACCCGAGTGCGGCAGCCCGCGATCTTCCTCGTCTGCGCGTGTGCCTCGGACGCCGCACGACGGAGGCCGGGAGGACGACGGGGCTGCTGCGTTGGGTCGCCGGCATTCGCTCGTGCGTCCGCCGCCCTGCACGCGGCCAGCGCGCTGACGTTCGACGACACGCTCCTCCTCGTCGACGAGCGCGCCGCCGCGATGCAGGACGCCGCCACGCTGCGCCCGGCGGGATCGTCGCGATGCTCGGCGGCGACTCGCACGCGATCGCCGAGCTGGCGCCGGCCTGGGGCTGACCGTCGCCAACGACAACGCGCCGGGGCAGGTCGTCCTGAGCGGCCCGCTCGAGATGGTCGACACCGCCGTCGAGCTGGCGCGCAGCGACGCCGGCGCACGCGCGATGAAGCTCGACGTCGCAGGCGCGTTCCACTCCCCGTTGATGGACCCGGCAGCCGACCGGCTGCGCGCCGCGCTCGCCGCGACGCCGCTCAGCGAGCCCTTGTTCCCGGTCTGGTCCAACGGCTCGGCCGCGCCGTTCGTCGACGTGCCCCGCGAGCTCGCCCAGAACCTGCTCAAGCCGGTCCGCTGGCGCGAGACGCTGCTGGCGCTGCGCGCGCACGGCGTCGAGCGCTTCGTCGAGCTCGGGCCCGGCGAGCTGCTGACCGGCATGGTCAAGCGAACGCTGGCGGTGCGGCAGCCGATGCTTGAAGGCAGGCCTCTTCGGCGTCGGCACGGCGCTGCCCGAGCACCGGCTCGGCAACGACCACTTCGCTGCGCGCCTGGACACGAGCGACGAGTGGATCGTGCGCCGCACCGGCATCCGCGAGCGCTGCCAGCTCAACGGCCGCCAGACGCTGGCCGACTCGCCGTCGACGCCTGCGACCACGCGCTGGCAACGCTGGGCAGCGGGGGGGGGGGGGGGAGAGAGAGAGAGAGAGAGAGAGAGAGAGAGAGAGAGAGAGAGAGAGAGAGAGAGAGAGAGAGAGAGAGAGAGAGAGAGAGAGAGAGAGAGAGAGA